>NZ_ALIP01000139.1:0-39527 GCF_000283075.1 Pseudoxanthomonas sp. GW2 | reverse complement strand
CGAGCAGGATCGCCGCCTGGTTGGCCTCGCTGCGCCGGCGTTCGCCGCGCGCCTGCCGCCGCTGCTCGCGCTCCAGCTGCAGCGCGGCCTCGCGCCGCTGGCGCGCGCGTGCGGCCCGCGCGTGCTCCAGCTCGCGCCGGGCGGCATCGTCCGCGAGCTTCCGCTGCTCCAGGTACTCGGCGAAGCCACCGCCATGGCTGCGCAGGCCAGTGGGGACCAGTTCGACCACCCGCGCCATCTCCCGCAGCAGGGCGCGGTCGTGGCTGACCACCAGCAGGCCGCGCGGCCATTGCCGCAGCTGTTGCAGCAGGCGCAGGCGCGCGCCACGGTCGAGGTGGTTGCCGGGCTCGTCGAGGACCAGGAAATCGGCGTCGGACAGCCATGCGCCGGCCAGGGCCACGCGCATCGCCTCGCCCCCGCTCAGCCGCGTGGCGGGGGTGTCCGGGTCGAGGCCTTGCAGCCCCTGGGCATGCAGCGCCGCCTCGAGCCTGGCTCGCAGGTCCCAGCGCTCGCCGACCAGCGCGAAATCCTCCGGATCACTGCTGCCGGCCTCGATCCGGCGCAATGCCGCCAGCGGTTCATGCACGCCGGCCAGGCCGGCAACGGTGGCGCCCGGCGCCGGGCTGGCCTGCTGCGGCAGGAAGTGCACGCGCCCGCTGCGCAGGCAACGTCCGCGGGTCGGCGCGATGGTGCCGGCGAGGATTCCGGCCAGCACGCTCTTGCCCACGCCGTTGCGTCCGACCAGCGCGGTGGGGCGCGCATCGAACCGCTCATGCAGGTCTTCGAACAGGATCCGGCCGTCGGCCAGCTGATGGCTGACGCCTTCCAGCGCCAGGAATGGATGCGACATATGCGCTCCGGATTGATGCCATGGACCTCCGGCCGGCCACGCGGGCGGCGGAGACTCGGGCCGTCGGTGACGGCGGCATCAGTGGCGCATCGGACGCATCCTCCAGCAGGGTCTGCAGGCCGCGCATGCTAGCGCGGCGCGGGCGCGCCGGGCTGAACCGGACACGACCCGCGATCCGTGCGGGACCAGCGGGCCTAGAGGGTTTCCAGCAGTTCGGCGAAGGCGCGCGCGGTGGTTTCCACGTGCGCCGAAAGGCGGTGGCTGTCGTCCAGCAGCAGCAGCCGCGCCGAACGCGCGCGCGCCCACTCGACGACACCCATCGCCGGGATGATCTCGTCGTGCCAGGCATGCACCACCGACAGCGGCACCGGCGCGGCATCGAGCCGCGGCATCGGCCCCATCTCCAGCGGCGGCACCATCAGGAACAGCGCGCGGGTCGGCACCTGCAGCGAGGCGAGCGCGGAGATGTAGGCGCCCAGGCTGGAACCGCCCAGCACCACCGGCCCGCCGCGCTCGACCGCGCGGGTCGCCAGTTCCACCAGGCGTTGCAGGCGCGCGGGTACGTCGCCGACACGGCTGATGTCGCTGCGTGCGTCCAGGTCGGTGTAGTCAGGGCGCTCGGTGGTGAAGCCCAGGGTCTCGGCCGCGGCGGCCAGGGCGGTGACCTTGGTCGCGTCCGGACCGCTTTCGAAGCCGTGCGAGAGGATGCAGTGGCCGCGGCTCATGCACCCTCCTCCGCCAGCGGCACGACCGCGTCGCCCACGCGCAGGGTGCCGCCGGAGACGATCCGCGCGCACAGGCCGCCATGGCCGCGCATGGCATTGAATCCGCCCGGGCCCAGCGCGTCCTCCATGCGCGAGCACGGATCGCAGGGCACGGTGCCTTCCAGCACCACCTCGCCGATGCGGAAGCGGCGGCCCTTGAGCGCCACCAGCGGGATCCCGGAAACCATCAGGTTGCGGCGCAGGGTCGCCGGGGCGACCGCGTCATGCCCGGCAAGGGCCGCGATCACCGGCAGGTGCTCGGCCTGGAGCAGGGTCACGTCGCGCTTGCCGCTGCCGCCCTTGTAGCGGTCGCCGGCCAGGCCGGCGCCGACCGCGGCCTCGGCGCTTTCCACCTCGCGCATGGCCACGCCGCGTGCCGGGCGCAGGCCGATCCATTCGACCCGGCCGGGGCGCGGCAGGGTCGACATCAGTTGCCCCAGCGGGCTGTCCGCGGGAGGTCGGGAGAGGGCAGGCATGCGCGAATGCTAGCATCCCGCCCCATGCCGCCCCTGCCCCCGCCGATCGTGATCGACCAGCCCCTGCCCTACGTGGAGCGGCTCGCCAGACGCGATCTGTCGGGGGTGGACCTGGTGGTGGTCCACTGCACCGAACTGCCCGACCTGGCCACCGCGCGCGAGTATGGCGAGCGCGTGCTCTACCCCAGTGGCACCGGCAACAGCGGGC
This sequence comes from Pseudoxanthomonas sp. GW2, assembly GCF_000283075.1. Taxonomy (NCBI): domain Bacteria; kingdom Pseudomonadati; phylum Pseudomonadota; class Gammaproteobacteria; order Lysobacterales; family Lysobacteraceae; genus Pseudoxanthomonas; species Pseudoxanthomonas sp. GW2. The sequence goes on along the minus strand of NZ_ALIP01000139.1, from coordinate 37,229 downwards.
ATTACTACGTCGACCGCGACGGCACGGTGCTGCGCTACGTGCCCGAGGACCGTACCGCACACCACGTGCGCGGCTGGAACGAACGCGCCATCGGCATCGAGCTGGTCAACCGGGGGCGCTGGCCGCACTGGCTGGACTCGCGCCACCAGGCCATGGACGAGCCCTACACCGAACCGCAGCTGGAGGCGCTGGTCGCGCTGCTGCGGCGGCTGGCGCAAACCCTGCCGGCGCTGCGCTACATCGCCGGGCACGAGGACCTGGACCGCGAGCGGGTGCCGGCCAGCGACGATCCCTCGCTGCAGGTGCCGCGCAAGCGCGACCCGGGCCCGCGCTTTCCCTGGGAGCGGGTACTGGCCGCGGTGCCGCTGCAGCGCCTGCCCGATCCGCTGCCGCCGGCCTGAGCGCGGGCCGCGCCCACCGGGGCGTGCGCGCCTGGCCGGTATAATCGCCCGTTCCTTCCCGAGCTGGCCCGCCCCGTGTCCGCCGTCCTTGGTCCCGTGGTATCCGAACTGATCGACCTGCTTGCCCTGGAACGGCTGGAGGACAACCTCTTCCGCGGGCAGAGCCGCGACATCGGCACCCGCTACGTGTTCGGCGGGCAGGTCCTGGGCCAGGCCCTGGCCGCTGCCCAGGCCACGATCGACAACGGCCACCAGGTGCACTCGCTGCACGCCTACTTCCTGCGCGCCGGCGACATCGACCACCCGATCGTATACGACGTGGACCGCACCCGCGACGGCGGCAGCTTCTCCGTGCGCCGGGTCACCGCGATCCAGCACGGCAAGGTGATCTTCTTCTGCGCCGCGTCGTTCCAGGACGGCGAGAGCGGCGCCGAGCACCAGCTGAAGATGCCGGAGGTGCCGCAGCCGGAGGACATCGCCCCGGCCGAGCCGGTGCCGGCCGACGTGATGGCCACCCTGCCGACCAAGGTCCAGCGCTGGCTGTCGCGCGGCGGGCCGTTCGAGTTCCGCCACGTGTACCCGCGCGACGAGCTCAACCCGCCCAAGCGCCCGCCCTACCAGCAGGTCTGGTTCCGCCTGCGCGAGAACGTCGGCGACATCCCGGCCGAGCTGCACCAGGCGCTGCTGGCCTACGCCTCCGATTTCCACCTGCTGGGCACGGCCACCTTCCCGCACGGGATCAGCTACTACACGCCCAACGTGCAGATGGCCTCGCTGGACCACGCGCTGTGGTTCCACCGCCCGTTCCGCGCCGACGAATGGCTGCTGTATTCGCTGGACAGCCCCAGTTCGCAGTCCTCGCGTGGCCTGGCACGCGGGCAGATCTTCGACCGCCAGGGCCGCCTGGTGGCCAGCACCGCCCAGGAAGGCCTGATCCGGGTGGTGTCCGACGGCAAGGCCGCACGCGCCGTGCCGGCGCCGGAGTAGACCCATGCGCCAGATCTTCACCAGCCAGCGGCTGGAAACCGTCGAAGGCGTGGCCAGGCTGCTGGAGGAAGCCGGCATCCCGGTGCACATCAGCCAGCCGCGCTCCTACCACAGCCGCCGCAGCGGCCAGTTCAGCTACGCCGAACCGGTGGCGCCGAACAAGCAGCCGGCGGTGTGGGTGCGCATCCCCGAGGACCAGCCGCGCGCGCGCGAACTGCTGCGCCAGCACGGACTGCTGGCCACCACCCGCACCTATGCGGACCTGCCACCGAGCGCGTTCGCGCCGCTGGAACTGGCCGGTGACAAGCCGGCGGGCAACCGCTGGGCCTGGCGCCTGCGCATCGGCCTGCTGGCGGTGATCGCCGCGGCGGCGGTGTTCATCTGGCTGCGCCGCCCGGCGCCGGCGCCCGTGCCGGCCGCGCCCGCGCCGGTGGAAGCAGCCGCGCAGATGCAGGACGGCGGGGAAGAGGAGATCCGCATCCGCATCTCCCCCGCCCCGCCGGCCACCGACGGCTCCGCGGAGCCGTCGCCGCAGGCGCCGCGCTAGGCCCCTGTTACTTCTTACTTCGCCGCAGGCTGCGGTGCCGGGGCACCGGCCGCGCGCGCACCGCGCCTGGCCTTGGCCGCGTCCAGCTCGGCCTGGCTCAGCTTGCCGTCGCCGTCGGTATCCACGGCCTTGAACCAGGCCTCGCGGCGCTGCTTGGCCCAGGCCTCGCGGTCGGCCTGGTCGATGAAGCCGTCCTTGTTGGCGTCCATGCGCTCGAACCGCGCGGTCGCCGCGGCCAGGGCCTCGGCCTTGCTGATGCGGCCGTCCTTGTCGGCATCCACGTCCGGGCCGGCGAAACCGAAGCCAAAGCCGCCGTGGCCGCCGCGGCCCCCGTGGCGGCCGTGCTTCATGCGCGGCAGCTCGTCGCGCTGCAGCTTGCCGTCCTTGTTGCGGTCCAGCTGGTCGAAGCGCCCGGCCAGGCGCGGATGCGCCGCGGCCTCGCTGCGATCGATCACGCCGTCCTTGTTGGCGTCCAGCGCCGCGCGCGGCTTGCCCGTGGCGGCAGGCGCCGCGGTTTCCTGGGCCAGGGCGGCACCGGCGGTGATGGCCAGCAGCGTGGCTGCGATCAGGTAAGGGGTCTTGTTCACGTGTTTGTCTCCAGTCGTGCGTGACGTGATGGCCACGACGGGGAAAACGCCGCTGCCCGGCCCCCGTTGACCCCGCGGGCGGACCCGTTCAGCCACCAGCCGGGCTGGAGCGCCGGCCCGGCGCGGATGGCGGCGCTATGCTGGGCGCATCCGCCGACCGCATCGCCATGGGCCACGACACCTCCCCCGCCGATGACCTGCGCCTGTACCAGACCGGCAGCCATCCCTGTGGCTACTGGCCCGAGCGCGAGGCCCGCGACCTGGTGCTGGACCCGCGCGACCCGCGCCTGGGGCTGGTCTATCCGCAGGCGCTGGAATGGGGCTTCCGCCGCTCGGGCGACATCGTCTACCGCCCCTCCTGCGCCGCCTGCCGCGCCTGCGTGGCGGTGCGCATCCCGGTGCAGCGGTTCCAGCCGGACCGCAGCCAGCGCCGCTGCCTGCGCCGCAATGCCGACATCAGCGCGCGGATCGTGCCGGCGCGCCGCACCGACGAGCACTTCGACCTCTACCACCGCTACCTGCTGGCGCGGCACCGCGACGGCGGCATGGACGACCACGGCACCGCCGAGTTCGACCAGTTCCTGGTCGGCGCCTGGTCGGACACCCGCTTCCTGGAGCTGCGCGAACCGCCGGCGCCGGGCAGCAGCGGACCCGGCCGGCTGCTGGCGGTGGCGGTGACCGACCGCGCCCCGCACGGGCTGTCGGCGGTCTACACCTTCTACGAGCCGGAGGAGGCCGCGCGCGGCCTGGGCACGCTGGCGATCCTGCGCCAGCTGGAATGGGCGCGGCGCGAGGGCCTGGCCCACCTGTACCTGGGCTACTGGATCGACGGCCACGCCAAGATGGACTACAAGCGCCGCTTCCGCCCGCTGGAGGCGTTCGACGGGCGCGGCTGGCGGGAATTCCCGTACTGATGCGCATGCGCCGTGCGAGAATCCGCGCATGCGCACCCTGTTCCCGATCCTTCCGCTGCTGGCGATGCTGAGCGCCTGCGCCTCGTCCACGCCCGCCCCCGGCAACGACGCCACGCTGCGCGTGGCCACCTACAACGTCTCCCTCTATGACGACGAAGCCGGCGGCGTGATCGCGCGGCTGCAGGCGGGCGACGCCGGCGCGCGCAAGGTCGCCGCGGTGCTGCAGCAGGTGCGCCCGGACCTGGTGCTGATCAACGAGTTCGACTACGACGCCGACGGCCGCGCCGCGGACCTGTTCCAGCGCGCCTACCTGGAGCAGGCCCAGCCCGGCGGCGGCGAGCCGCTGCATTACCCCTACCGCTACCTGGCGCCGGTCAACACCGGCGTGCCCAGCGGCCTGGACCTGGACCGCGACGGCACGATCGGCGGCGAGGGACGGCAGCGTGGCAACGACGCCTGGGGCTTCGGCCTGCACCCGGGGCAGTACGGCATGCTGGTGCTGTCGCGCCATCCGATCGACGCCGGCAACGCGCGCACCTTCCAGCTGCTGCGCTGGAGCGCGATGCCCGATGCCCGTCGCCCGATCGACCCGGCCAGCGGCCAGCCGTGGCACGAAGACGCGGTGTGGACGCAGCTGCGGCTGTCGTCCAAGTCGCACTGGGACCTGCCGGTGCACACCCCGCAGGGCACCGTGCACTTCCTGGTCTCGCACCCGACCCCGCCGGTGTTCGACGGCCCGGAGGACCGCAACGGCGCGCGCAATGCCGACGAGATCCGGCTGTGGCAGCACTACATCTCCGGCGGCGACCTGTCCTGGCTGTGCGACGACGCCGGCCGCTGCGGCGGCCTGCCCGCGGGCGAGCGCTTCGTCATCGCCGGCGACCTCAACAACGACCCGGTCGACGGCGACGGCCACCACGACGCCATCCTCGGCCTGCTCGGGCACCCGCGCGTGCTGCGCATGGACCCGCCCGCCTCGGCCGGCGGCGCGGAGAAGGCGCGCGCCTATGCCGCGGCCGGGCTGCTCCGGCGCGGCGCGCCGGAGCACGTGACCGGCGACTTCGGCCCGCGCTCGGGCGCGATGCGGCTGGACTACGTGATCCCGTCCACCGGCTTCCAGGTGCGCGGCAGCGGGGTGTTCTGGCCGGCCTCGCACGAGCCGGCGGCGGCCATTGCCGACGGCAGCGACCACCACCTGGTCTGGGTCGACCTGACCGTTGGTCGGACAACCGCCGGCGATTGATCCTGATCAAAACGGGAGGTCGGGGGCGCGTGCTGGAATCCGCGCCATGAACGCCATCCCTCTCCAGCACAACCCGCGCGCCGCGCAGATCCGGCAGTCCCTGGAAGACCTCACCAGCTCCAGTGCCGACATCGAGGCCTCCGCGCTCATTTCCATCGACGGCCTGCTGATCGACGCGGCCATGCCGCAGAGCATGGACGAGGACCGCATCGGCGCCATGTCCGCGGCCCTGCTGTCGCTGGGCGAGCGCACCGCGCGCGAACTCGGCCGCGGCCGCCTGGAGCGGGTCCTGGTCCAGGGCGAGGACGGCTACGTGATCATGACCGCCGCCGGCGAGGAGGCGGTGCTGACCGTGCTCACCCGCGCCGAGGTCAAGCTCGGCCTGGCATTCCTGGACATCAAGCGGGCCGCCCAGGCCCTCGGCCGCATCGTCTGAGGGGGGCCGCGATGAGCCGCCTGCCGGACATGACCCCGCCCGCCGGCCCGCACCTGCAGGCCGTGCACACCTGCCACGACGGCACCCGCCGCACCGTGTACTGGACGGACGAGGAAGTGCCCTACCCGGACGGGCGCCTGATCGTCTCGCGCACCGACCTGGACGGGGTGATCACCCACGCCAACGAGGCCTTCGTCGAACTCAGCGGCTACAGCCGCGAGGAGCTGATCGGCGCCCCGCACAGCATCCTGCGCCACCCGGACATGCCGCGCGCCGCGTTCGCCGACCTGTGGGACACGCTCAAGGCCGGGCGCAAGTGGCACGGCTACGTCAAGAACCTGCGCAAGGACGGCAAGCACTACTGGGTCTACGCCACCGCACTGCCCAACGTGCGCCACGGCCAGGTGGTCGGCTACACCTCGGTGCGGCGCAAGCCCTCGCGCCGCGCCATCGCCGAGGTGCTGCCGCTGTACCGGCAGTGGCTGGAGCAGGAAGCCGCGGGGGCCACCGCATGACCCTCAACCTGCTGGTCGCCCCCGATTTCGCGCCGGAGAACTTCCCCGGCTGGTACATGCTCGCCACCCTGCTGCAGCACCGCTCCGGCACCCGCCTGCACCTGCTGATGCCGGCCGACGCGCGCGAGCAGGCGCAGATGCTGGGCGACGGCCTGGCCGACCTGGTCTACGCCAACCCGTTCGACGCCACCGCGATGATCCGCGGCCAGGGCTACCAGGCTTTCGCCCGCCCGGCCGCGCATTCCAACGAGATGGTGATCGCCACCGCGGCCGGCTCGCCGGTGTCGGTGGTGGAGGAACTGCGCCCGGGCTGCCGGATCGCGGTGACCGACAACCGCGACGTGCGCCTGATCGGCCTGCGCCTGCTGGAGCCGGCCGACCTCACCGAACGCGACATCCAGTGGGTGCCGGCCAACAGCCACCAGGCGGCCGCGCGCATGACCCTGTCCGGGCAGGTCGACGCCGGCTTCTTCCTGGCCTCGGCCTACCACGCCCTGGCCCGCATCACCCGCGGGCAGCTGAAGGTGCTGGTGGAAAGCAAGCTGCGCGACATCAGCCACGTGCTGCTGGCGCATCCGCGCGTGGGCGACGACCTGCAGCCGCTGGCCGCGGCGCTGCTGGCGGTCGACCCGTCCCGCCCCGGCGACGCCGAGGTGCTGCAGGCGCTGGGCCTGCCGGCCGGGTTCGAGGCCATGGAGCGCGAGGACGCCGAGTTCATGATCGACCTGATGGACACCCTGCTGGACTGAGCATGGCCGCCACCCTCGACGCACGCCGCGAGTTCCGCGAACGCACCCGCGCCGTCGCCCGCGCGCCGCAGGACACCGCCGCCCACCTGGCGCGGCTGCAGGCGGCGCTGCAGCTGGGCGACACCGAACCGGTGCAGGGCGCGCTGGCTGACATGTTCGTGGCCCTGCCGCGGGCCGACACCGCCCTGCGCCAGGCCGCGCTGCACCTGGCCTCCGGCCGCCTGGCGCCGTACGTGGCCGAGGCCTTCGGCCGCCACGCGCACGGCCACGTGCTGCCGGCCATCACCGCGCTGGCCACCCGCTGGAGCGTGTTCGCCCAGCCCTCGGCCGACGTCCCGGCGCGGGTGCGCCGCGCCAGCCCGGACCATTCGCGGCGGCTGGCGGCGCAGGTGGTCGAGGCGCTGCTGGACGGCGAGCCGCTGCACGCGGCGCGCGTCGAGCACGAGTTCCTGGACCACTGCGTCTCCTGCCAGGACAAGTACGCCTTCATGCTCGCCAGCCGCGACCTGCGGCGGCACGAGATCGCCGTGGGCGACCGCTGGGAGCGGGTCGCCGACTGGCTGGAACAGCACGCGGCCATCGGCGACCGCGCCGAGGCGCCCACCTCACGCAAGGGAAGCCCATGAGCCCGGAACTGGTCGAACCCGCGTCCCAAGACATCCCTGCCGACGCCGCCAAGTGGCTGCTGCCGACCCCGCGCGGCGCACTGCACGGCTTCTCCACGCCCGAACCGGGCCCGGCGCAGCGCGCGGTGCAGGCATTGCTGTCCGCCCCGCAGGCGATGGAACTGGCGCGCTGGCGCCAGGAGCACGACCGCAACGGGCGCATGCTGCAACAGCTGCAGGAGAAGCAGTGGGTGCAGCTGCTGCGCCGGCAGGTGCCGGCGCCGGACGTGCGCCTGGGCGACTTCGCCCAGCACGTGATCGCGCCGCTGTCCGGCGAGCGCCGCGCGGTGCTGGCCTCCGACAGCGGCTTCTGCCTGGGCCACTCCGGCCTGGACCAGGAGCTGGCCGAGACCCTCAGCGCGGCGGCGGCCGACTATTCCTCGTTCGCCGCGCGCCAGGCCCGGCGCGGCTGGGCCGGCGCGCAGCGGGTGGCGTTCCACGACGATCCGGACATGCTGCTGCCGGAGTGGTCGTTCATCCCGCTGTGGATCGACGGCACCGGCTACTGGCTGGTACTGGCCGGCGAGCCGCTGCTCAACAACCTGGCGATGGTCGAGCTGGTGTGGAGCATCCGCCTGGCCGGCGCCCGCTTCGCCGCGCCGCTGTAGCCGCCTGCTGCCCGCTCAGGGCAGCAGCTCGATCCCGATCGCCGCGGCCGCGTCGCGCGCCGTCGCGCGCGCCTGTTCGATGTCGGCGCCACGCGCCAGGGTGACGCCGACCCGGCGCTGGCCTTCCACCCGCGGCTTGCCGAACAAGCGCAGCGCGGTGTCCGGCGCCGCCAGCGCCGCGTCGATCCCGGAAAACACCGGCACGCCGTGGCCGCTGGCCAGCAGCGCGCACGAGGCGCTGGGGCCGTTCTGGCGGACCACCGGCACCGGCAGGCCGAGGATCGCCCGCGCGTGCAGCGCGAACTCGCTCAGTTCCTGCGAGACCAGGGTCACCAGGCCGGTGTCGTGCGGGCGCGGCGACACCTCCGAGAACCACACCTCGTCGCCCTTGACGAACAGCTCCACGCCGAACACGCCCCAGCCGCCGAGGTCGTCGGTGATGGCGCGGGCGATGGCCTGGGCGCGCTCCAGCGCGCGCGGCGACATCGGCTGTGGCTGCCAGCTCTCGCGGTAGTCGCCGTCCTTCTGCAGGTGGCCGATCGGCTCGCAGAAGCTGGTGCCGCCGGCATGGCGCACGGTCAGCAGGGTGATCTCGTAGTCGAAGTCGACGAAGCCCTCGACGATGCAGCGGCCGGCGCCGGCGCGGCCACCGGTCTGCGCGTACTCCCAGGCCGCCTCCACCTGCGCGGCCTCGCGCACGATGCTCTGGCCCTTGCCCGAGGACGACATCACCGGCTTGACCACGCACGGCAGGCCGATCGCCTCCACCGCCGCGCGGTACTCCTCCAGGGTGTCGACGAAGCGGTACGGCGAGGTCGGCAGGCCCAGGGTCTCGGCCGCCAGGCGGCGGATGCCCTCGCGGTCCATGGTCAGGCGCGCCGCGCGCGCGGTCGGGATCACCTTGAGCCCCTCGGCCTCCAGCTGGACCAGGGTCTCGGTGTGGATCGCCTCGATCTCCGGCACCACCAGGTCCGGCTCCTCCTTCGCGATCAGCTCGCGCAGGGCGAAGGTGTCGAGCATGTCCAGCACGTGGCTGCGGTGGGCGACCTGCATGGCCGGCGCATCGGCGTAGCGGTCGGCGGCCACCACCTCCACACCCAGGCGCTGCAGCTCGATCGCCACCTCCTTGCCCAGTTCGCCCGAGCCGAGCAGCAGGACGCGGGTGGCATGGGGGGTCAGCGGGGTTCCGATACGGACCATGGCGGTGCGGCAGGTGGTGAAAGGGCGGCCAGTGTAGCCGCCGCCGCGGCGGCCGCCCCCTCCCGGAAGCCCTCTTGACGACTGATATCGTTTTGATATCAGATTGAGGCGTCACCTGGAGAGCACCCATGAAAGAGCGTCCGATCCATTCCCTGCCCGGCATCCCCGTCCTGCTGGCGGCCCTCGCCCTTTCCGCGGCCACGGCCTGGCTGTTCTTCACCGGCATCGGCGCCGGCGACGGCGCCCCGGACGTGGCGCGCCTGGCCGGCGCGGCCGCCACCCTGCTGTTGGCCCTGCTGGCGTTCATCGGGCTCTATTCGATCCAGCCCAACCAGGCCGCGGTGCTGAGCCTGTTCGGCAAGTACGTGGGCACGGTCAAGGAAGCCGGCCTGCGCTGGAACAACCCCTTCTATTCCAAGCGCAAGGTCAGCCAGCGCGTGCGCAACTTCGAGAGCGGCAAGCTCAAGGTCAACGACCTGGACGGCAGCCCGATCGAGATCGCCGCGGTGATCGTGTGGCAGGTGGTCGACGCCTCCGAGGCGGTGTTCAACGTCGACGACTACGAGAGCTTCGTCCACATCCAGTCCGAGGCGGCGCTGCGGGCGATGGCCTCCAGCTACCCCTACGACCAGCACGACGACGGCCAGATCGCCCTGCGCAGCCACCCGCAGGAGATCTCCGAGCACCTGCAGGCGCAGATCGCCGAGCGCCTGGGCCGGGCCGGCGTGGAGGTGATCGAGGCACGCATCAGCCACCTGGCCTACGCCCCGGAGATCGCCCAGGCCATGCTGCAGCGGCAGCAGGCCAACGCGGTGATCGCCGCCCGCACCCGGATCGTGGCCGGCGCGGTGGGCATGGTCGAGATGGCCCTGGCCGAGCTGCAGAAGAACGACGTCGTCCAGCTGGACGAGGAACGCAAGGCGCAGATGGTCAGCAACCTGCTGGTGGTGCTGTGCGGCGACCGCGGCACCCAGCCGATCGTCAACGCCGGCTCCCTGTACTGAGGTGGACGGAATGGACGCGCTCGCCGCCCTGGTCGTCGCCATCACCGGCCTGCCCGCGCTGGGCGTGGCCACCTGGTACGCACGCTACGACGACGAACACGCGCGCGGCCTGGCCCTGCGCTGGGCGCTGATCGCCCTGGCCATCCTGTGCGGCGCCGTCGGCCTGTACTTCGCCGGCGGCAGCCGCGGCGCGGTCACCGCGGTGGCCGTGGCCATGGCCCTGGCGGTCAACGCGCTGGCGATCTCCACCATCCTGCACGCGCGCCGCGGACGCCCCCGCCGATGACCGAGCGCAAGGCCTTCCAGCTGCGGATCAGCGCGGAAGTGCTCGCCGCGACCCAGCGCTGGGCCGACGACGAGCTGCGCAGCATCAACGCACAGATCGAATACGTGCTGCGCGAGGCGCTGCGCAAGGCCGGGCGCCTGCCCAGACCGGATACCCGCCCGGAGGCGGAGGAGGAAGAGCAATGAGCACCACGCAATGGCGGTACCTGGTCGTCGAGGTCAAGACCTCGCTGCTGGGCAGCTACAAGGTCGAGCAACTGCAGGAGGAACTGGACCGCCACGGCCGCCTGGGCTGGGAGCTGGTGAACGTGGTCCACTCCACCCCGAGCCTGCCCTCGCCCACCCTGGTGTTCAAGCGCCCGGCCTGAGGACGAGCCCCATGCCCACCTGGCCCGCCTGCCCGGACGCCACAGCCACCGCCATGCCGCCACGCCGCGCGCCTGGCCTGGCCCTGGGCGCCGGGCCGGCGCTGCCGCGGTCCTGAAGGAGCCACGCATGCACGCACCCACGCTGTCCGCCACCACCCTGCATCCCCTGGAACGCCGCGCGCACACGTCCCGGCGCGCGGTCCCGCATGGCCTTCGGAGGCACGCCTGAGCATGGCCCGTCCCGGCATTTCCGCCCGCGAATTCGAAGTCCCCGCGCCGCCCGCCCCCGCGCTGTGGCTGCTGCCCGTGCTGTGGGCGGGGATGGTGGCGCTGGTGTTCGCCCTGCGCCACGAGACCCTGCTGCGCCCGACCCCCGGCAACCCGGTGCCAGCCTGGCTGGTGATGATGTCCGCCATGGCCCTGGCCTTCGCCGGGCCCTTCATCCTGCTGCACGTGCGCCGCATCCGCCTGGCCGATGGCGTGCTGTCGGTGAACGCCGCCGGCCTGTTCCCGCACAAGGTCGCGGTGGCGCAGCTGGACCTGGCGCGCGCCCGGCTCGTGGACCTGGACGCACACCCGGACTTCAGCCCGCGCGTGCGCCTGTGGGGCCTGGGCCTGCCCGGCTTCCGCGCCGGCCACTACCTGCTGCGCAACCGCGCCCGCGCCTTCTGCCTGCTGACCCGGCGCGAGAAGGTGCTGCTGCTGCCGCGCCACGATGGCCGCTACCTGCTGCTGACCCCGGAGCGGCCGCGCGACCTGCTGGAGCAGCTGGCGGCCGCCGCCGGGATTCCGGCGCCGCGCTAGCGGCGCGCGGGCTGGCGGCACCGCGCCTGCCGGCCTAGGCTTGCACCCCATGCACCTGCCTCCCCAGCCCCTGCGCACACGCCTGGTCAACACCGGGCAGATCGAACTGTGGCCGGCCGGCCTGCTGCGCGCGCGCGGCAATGCCGACGCCCGCGCCCTGGCCCAGGCCCATACCGTGCTGCGGCGCAAGCGCGACGGCCGCTACCTGGCCACCGTGCGCGCCGACGGCGTGCTGGCACTGGTGCCGCGGCTGGCACGCGAGCCGGGCATCGACGAGGCGCTGGACGCGCTGGCCGCGGCCGAGGCGCACCCGGCTCGCGGCCCGCTGCCGGCGCCGCAACCGCTGCCACTGGAGCGGCTGCGGCAACGCCTGGCCGCGCTGGGGATCGACGCCGCCGCCTACGAGGCGCGCACCGGGCTGGCACCGCTGGCCGAACCGGAATGGCTGGCCTTCGCCGGCCGCGACCGCTGGCAGCGGCCGCTGTGGCTGCTGCCGGACGCGGCCCGCGCCTGGCTGGCGATGCGCCGCGCCGCCGCGGCCGACGGCGTGGTGCTGGAATCCATCTCCGGCTACCGCAGCCACGACTACCAGCTGGGCATCTTCGAGCGCAAGCTGGCGCGCGGGCAGACCGTGGCGCAGGTCCTCACGGTCAACGCCGCGCCCGGTTACAGCGAGCACCACGCCGGCAGCGCGCTGGACATCGGCACGCCCGGCGAGCCGCCGGCGGAGGAGTCGTTCGAGGCCACCGCCGCCTTCGCCTGGCTGCAGGCGCATGCGGGCGGCTTCGGGTTCCGCATGAGCTATCCGCGCGACAACCCGCACGGCATCGTCTACGAGCCCTGGCACTGGCGCTTCCACCCGCACCGCTAAGGCAACGGCGCGCTTGCGCCTGATCAAGGCCGGCGCGGGCGAAGCTGCCGACACTGCACGCCTGTCCCGGTCCAGCAGGCACCCCATGGCCATCCAGAGCTCCCGTTACCGTCCCTCGCTCATCGCCCTGCACTGGCTGACCCTGGTGCTGCTGGCCGCGGTCTACGCGACCATGGAGCTGCGCGGCCTCTTCCCAAGGGGCAGCGTGCCGCGCGACCTGATGAAGACCTCGCACTACTTCCTCGGCCTGGCGGTGTTCTGCCTGACCTGGGTGCGGCTGGGCCTGCGCGCCACCGGCACCACCCCGCCGATCCTGCCCGAGCCGCCGCGGTGGCAGCTGCTGCTGGCCAGGCTGGTCGCGCTGGCGCTGTACGCGCTGATGCTGGCCATGCCGGTGCTGGGCTACCTGGTGCTCAACGCCCACGGCGTGGCGCCGTCGCTCGGCGGCTGGTCGCTGCCGGTGCTGTTCGAGCCGGGCCCGGAACTGGGCGGGCAGCTGGAGGCCTGGCACGAAGGCATCGCCACCGCCGGCTACTGGCTGGTCGGCCTGCACGCGGCCGCGGCGATCTACCACCACCACGTGCGCCACGACGACACCCTGGTGCGGATGTCGCTGCGCGGCTGAGGCCTCAGTCCTGGGAGCGGTTGGTGCGCGGCGCGGCGGGGTCGGTGCCGGCGCCGTCGGCGATCCGCCACAGGTACAGGCTGGCGTAGGTGCGGTACGGGCCCCAGGCCTGGCCGCGCTCGGCCAGCTGCCGCGGCGTCGGCGGCAGCTCCAGGCCATCGACGATCTGCGCGCCCTTGCGCACGCCCAGGTCGTCCACCGGCAGCACGTCCGGCCGGCCGAGGCGGAACATCAGCATCATCTCCACCGTCCAGCGGCCGATGCCGCGCACCGGCACCAGGGCCTGGACGATCTGGTCCTCGTCCATCCAGGCCATGTGCCGCAGGTCGGGGATCTCGCCGCGGGCCTCGCGCGCGGCCAGGTCGCGCAGGGCCAGGGTCTTGTTGCCGGACACGCCGCAGGCGCGCAGGGTGGCGTCGTCGACCCGGCCCAGGGTGTCGTGGTGCAGGCGCTTGCTGCCGATCGCCGCCTCCACCCGGCCGACGATGGTCGCGGCGGCCTTGCCGGACAGCTGCTGGTAGAGGATCGCCCGCGCCAGCGCATCGACCGGGTCGAAGCGGCGGCGCCAGCCGGCCTCCGGCGGCAGCGGCCCGATCCGGTGCATCCACGCGCCCAGCCTGCGGTCGCGCCGGACCAGGTGGTCCCAGGCGGCCTGCACGTCGAACCCGCGGGCGTGGCGCGGCATGGCCTCAGCGCCCGCGCAGGGCGGATACCGCCCAGCCCAGCCAGCCCAGCATCATCAGCGTGCCGCCGGACGGCGCCAGTCGCGTCGGCCAGCCGGCCAGGGCGCCGCCGGCGAGGCTGCCGCAGAACAGCAGCGTACCCAGCAGCAGCGCCAGCAACGCGCCCCGGGCGAGGCGGCCGGCGGCACGCGGCCACAGCGCGGCCAGGGCGATGCCGTGGCCGAAGGCGTACAGGCAGGCGGTCTGCAGGTTGGAACGGGCGTGGCCGTCGTCCAGGCCATGGGCGGCGTAGGCCGACAGGCCGATCGCCAGCGCCGCCAGCAGCGCGCCGGCGGCGGCCGGCGCGCGCGAAGTCGGGTTCATGGCGGTTTCCTCCATGCGCGGCAGCCTAAACGAAAAGCGCCGCTTTCGCGGCGCTTTCCGGGGTGCCTGGGCCGGCCGGGCCGGCCGCGGCGGTATTACTTGACGTGCCAGTAAACGTCGTACTCGCCCTCGAGGGTGAAGGCCTTGTCGACCCCGCCCTCCCAGACCTCGTACGGACGGTCGGTGACCTCGTAGCCGTGGGTGGTCGCCCAGGCACGGACCGAGTTGCGGATCGCGTCCAGCTCGGCCATCGAACCGGTGAACTGGCCGAACGCGGCGCGGCCGCCCTTGGTGCGCACGTACTCGACCGGGGCGCCGTCCGGAATCTTGACCTGCAGCGGCTCGCCGGAGGCGGCGACCGGCTTGGCGAAGGCGGCGTCCTGGGCGGCCTTGGCGGCGGCCTCGTCGACCTCCTCGCCCTCGGCGGCGGCCGGGGCCTCGGCCGGGGCCGAACCCTTGCGGCGGACCGGGATGGCCACGTCGAACGCGTACTTCTCCTGGCCGAAGTCGGTGGTCACGATGCGCACGGGACCGGCGGCCTCCAGGTTGTTGGCCTCCATGGTGCGCTTGATCCACTCCTGGTTGTTCTTGATCGACTGCTTGATCGCGTCGTTGCTGCGGTCGACGTTGCCGGCGTTGACCACCAGCAGGTCCTCGGCCGGGACCTCGACCACGGACAGGTCGCGCAGGGTGACGCCGTCGGCGCGGTAGTCGAAGTTCGGCACCGAGGCCAGCATGTTGGACATGCGCGCCAGGCCCATCTTCATGTCGTCGCCGACGTGGCGGTTGACGTACAGGCCGGCGTAGCGGGCGACCAGGTTCCAGCCGTACTCGACGTCGTAGGTCTGGGTGATCTTGACGTTGCGGTTGTTCTTGCCGGTCGGCTCCAGCAGGAACTGCACGGTCTTGTCGTGGCCGGCGGTGGCGTCCTCGACCTTGATGACGACCTTCTCGTTCGGGATGCTCTCGACGATCTCCCAGCTGCCGGTGCCGATGCGGTCGTCGCTGGAGACGAAGTCCAGGCGGGCGCCGACGCCGGACTCGGGGCCGGAGGTCTTCAGCTGGATCTTCGGATCACGCAGAACCAGCGTATTCCAGTCCCTGAAGCGGCGCAGATTGTTCACCGTGTCGTACACGATGGTCATCTTGCGGTTGGTCTCCACGCTTTCGGTGATGTGGCGGTGGTCGGGAAGTACGACACCGACCAGCAGGGCCAGGCCGGCCACGATCCCCAATGCGATCAGGAACTCGATAAGACGGGTCATTCAGGAGTCTCCGGGGCCGATTCCACGGCGTATTTGCGATGCGAGCCGCGAATCGTAACAGGGTTCTTGGCGTGCGCGCAGCCGAATGCATGCACCGGAGCGCGATTGAACGGAATTCTTACATCAGCGCCCGGCGCAAACGCCCACGGCACAAGGATTCCGGCCCTCCCGGCCGCGATGCCGGCAGGGCATTCCAGGACCTCCGGAAAAACCCATACGCCAGCGTGGGGAAGGATGACAGGACCGTGGCGGCCGGGCCGCGCCACCGACGACCGGCGCCAGCACCCGGTTGCGCACGCGGCGCGGCCAGGCACGCACGCGCCGGGCAGCGCGCTCAGACCAGCTGCAGCTCGAAGGCCTTGAGCACCGCCCGGGTGCGGTCGCGCACGCCGAGCTTGCTGAGGATGTTGGACACGTGGTTCTTGATCGTGCCCTCGGCCACGCCCAGCGAATTGGCGATCTCCTTGTTGGAGAAGCCGGAGGCCATCAGCCGCAGGATCTCGGTCTCGCGGTCGGTCAGCGGGTCCGGGCGGTCCAGGCTGACGAAGTCGTTGCGCATGTGCTCCAGGCCCGAGAGCAGGCGCTGGGTCACCGCCGGCTGCACCAGCGAGCCGCCGCTGGCCACGGTCTGGATCGCCCCCACCAGCTGCTCCAGCGACACGTCCTTGAGCAGGTAGCCGCGGGCGCCGGCCTTGAGCCCGGCCAGCACCAGCTGGTCGTCGTCGAAGGTGGTCAGGATGATGGTCGGTGGCAGCTGCCCGGCCTGGGACAGGGTCTGCAGCGCCTCCAGCCCGGACATCACCGGCATGCGCATGTCCATCAGCACCACGTCCGGGGCGACCTTCGGGATCATCTCCACCGCCTGGCGCCCGTCGGCGGCCTCGGCGACCACCTCGATGCCGCCGTCCAGGGCCAGCAGGGACTTGATGCCTTGGCGCACCAGGGTCTGGTCGTCGACCAGGCACACTCTGATCATGGCAACGCTCCTTCGATCGCCGGCCGCGCCGGGGCTGATGCAGGGATGGACAGGCGCAGGACGAAGCCGGCGCCCTTCCGGGTCTGGATGTCGAGGGTCCCGCCGCACTGCTGCACCCGCTCGTGCATGCCGCGCAGGCCGTTGCCGGGGACCAGGCCCTCGGCGCCCTCGCCATTGTCGCGCGCCTCCAGGCGGATGGTGGCGTCCTCGCGCCATACCCGGATCGCCAGCCGGTCCGCCCCGGCGGCGTGCCGCACCGCGTTGGTGATGATTTCCTGGGTGCAGCGCAGGACCACGTGGGCGCGCTCGGGATCGTCGATCGGCAGCGGGGCCTGGATGTCCAGCTCCACGTCCAGCGAGGGCACGTGGTCGGCCAGCGGCCGCAGCGCCGCGGACAGGTCGATGCCGCCGCTGGCGTCGCGCAGCTGGCTGACCGCCTCGCGCACGTCGGTCAGCAGCAGCCGGGCCAGGGTATTGGCCTGCCTGACGTGCTCCTGGGCGCGGCCCTCGGTCATGTGGCTGGCCACTTCCAGGTTCAGGCTCAGCGCGGTCAGGTGGTGCCCCAGCAGGTCGTGCAGCTCGCGCGAGATCCGGGTGCGTTCGTTGACCCGGGCACTCTCGGCCAGCAGGGCGCGGGTGGCGCGCAGTTCGGCGTTGAGCCGGCGCTGCTCCTCCCGGGCCTCGGCCTGCTGCCGCGCCACCAGGCTGGTCACGTAGATGAACATGGAGAAGCCGCCGTACAGCAGCGACTGCATCAGCGCCTCGAACAGCGGCATCCGGAACACGCCGTAGTAGATCGGCAGCACCGCCAGCTGGCTCAGCAGCAGCAACAGCACGCCCGAGCCGGCCGGCAGCAGCCACGGGATCACCCCCGCGGCGACCATCAGCAGGATGCTGCCCAGGCCCGAGCCGTTGAAGTAGCTCACCGCCAGCGCGAACAGGGTCAGCACCAGCAGCAGGCCGCGGTCGTGCCAGGCCGGCCGCGCCCGGCCCAGGCCGCGGGTCAGCCACCAGTAGCAGGCGCCGAAGCCCAGGTAGGAGGCGAACAGCAAGCCGGCCCCCACCCGGCCCATGGTCTGCTCCTCCGCGCCGTAGGCCGGCACGTACTGGGAATAGACCAGCGGCACGCCCACCATGCCCCAGGTGAACAGGCCGGCGTAGCGCAGCAGGCGGGTGTGGCTGATCGGTCCGAACATGGCCGCATCTTACGGGCCGGGGCCCCCGGTCCGCTGCCCCGGAAGTCATGCCCTCGCCGGGCCCGGCGACCCCATGCGATAATCCGGGCGCATTGCCGGCATGGCCGGTCCGCCTATCTGCAAGGTTCCATTCCTGATGTCCATCGTCATCCGCGACGTGCGCGAACACGAGCTGGACTCGATCCTGGCCCTGAACAACAACGCCGGGTCGGCCATCCTGCCGCTGGACGCGGCCCGGGTGCGCAGCTTCTACGACACCGCCGAGTACTTCCGGGTGGCCGAGCGCGACGGCAACCTGGCCGGCTTCCTGGTCGGGTTCGGCAGCGGCAGCCAGCACGACAGCTGCAACTTCGCCTGGTTCAAGCAGCGCTACCCGCACTTCTTCTACATCGACCGCATCGTGGTGGCCAGCCGCCGCCGCGGCGGTGGCGTCGGCCGCGCCTTCTACGCCGACGTGCAGAGCTACGCCGAGCTGCGCTACCCGCTGCTGTGCTGCGAGGTGTTCCTGGACCACGGCGCCGACCCGGCCCTGCTGTTCCACGGCAGCTTCGGCTTCCACGAGGCCGGGCAGAACGTGATGCCCGACGTGGACGTGCGCGCCAGCATGATGATCAAGGAACTGTGCAGCTACGCCTGGGTCCGCGAGACCTATGGCGACGACCTGCCGGACCTGCCCTGGGTGGGTCGCCCGCGCCGCCCCGCCGGCGACAACCGTGCGACGGGGACCTGAGGTGGCGGTGAGCGCGACGACGAGTTACGAGCAGGCCGGCGAGCTGAAGATCGGCCAGGTGGGCATCGCCAACCTGCGGGTCCGCACCCTGGACGTGGAACGCCTGGTCGGCGAGATGCGCGAGCGCGTGCAGCGCGCGCCCAAGCTGTTCGGCCGCGCGGCGGTGATCGTCGACTTCGGCGGCCTGGTGCATACCCCGGACGTGGACACCGCCCGGGCCCTGATCGAGGGCCTGCGCCAGGCCGGCGTGCTGCCGGTGGCGCTGGCCTACGGCACCCGCGAGAACGACGCCCTGGCCGAGGCCCTGGGCCTGCCGGTGCTGGCCAAGTTCCGTGCCCAGTACGAGCCCTCGGCGCCCGCCGCCGCGGCCCCGCCCCCGCCGCCCCCTCCGCCACGCGAACCGGCCCCGCCGCCGCGCGCCGCCGCCCCGGCACGCCCGCGCCTGCCGGGCCGCATGCAGAAGAGCGCGGTGCGCTCGGGCCAGCAGCTGTACGCCGAGGACTGCGACCTGACCGTGCTGACCACGGTCGGCGCCGGCGCCGAGGTCCTCGCCGACGGCTCGATCCATGTCTACGGCAGCCTGCGCGGCCGCGCCCTGGCCGGCGCCAAGGGCAACACCGACGCGCGCATCTTCTGCCGCGACTTCCAGGCCGAGCTGGTGGCCATTGCCGGCCACTACAAGGTGCTGGACGATATCCCCGAGAACCTGCGCGGCAAGGCCGTGCAGGTCTGGCTTGAAGACGGACAGCTGAAGCTGGCCGCCCTCGACTGATCCGCGCCGGCCGGCGGCCGCCATGCCGCCGCCAGCGCCTCCCCTGCACGCGTCTCCAAGGAGATCTTCCATTGGCTGAAATCATCGTAGTCACTTCCGGCAAGGGCGGCGTCGGCAAGACCACCTCCAGCGCCAGCATCGCCATCGGCCTGGCCCGGCGCGGGCACAAGACCGCCGTGGTCGACTTCGACGTCGGCCTGCGCAACCTGGACCTGATCATGGGTTGCGAGCGGCGCGTGGTCTACGACTTCGTCAACGTCGTCCATGGCGAGGCCACGCTCAAGCAGGCCCTGATCAAGGACAAGCGCTTCGACAACCTCTACGTGCTGGCCGCCTCGCAGACCCGCGACAAGGACGCGCTGACCAAGGAAGGCGTCGAGAAGGTGCTCAAGGACCTGGCCGCCGACGGCTTCGAATACATCATCTGCGACTCGCCGGCCGGCATCGAGAAGGGCGCGTTCCTGGCCATGTACTTCGCCGACAAGGCGGTGGTCGTGGTGAACCCGGAAGTGTCCTCGGTGCGCGACTCCGACCGCATCATCGGCCTGCTCGACTCCAAGACCCGCCGCGCCGAGTCCGGCCAGCCGCTGCCGGCGCACCTGCTGCTGACCCGCTACAGCCCGGCCCGCGTGGGCGCCGGCGAGATGCTCAGCATCGCCGACGTGGAGGAGGTGCTGGGGCTGAAGGCCATCGGCGTGATCCCCGAGTCCACCGACGTGCTCAACGCCTCCAACAAGGGCGAGCCGGTGATCCTGGAGACCGAGTCCGAGGCCGGCCAGGCCTACGAGGACGCCGTCGCGCGCCTGCTGGGCGAAGACCGCCCGATGCGCTTCACCACCCTGGAGAAGAAGGGCTTCTTCAGCAAGCTGTTCGGAGGCTGACCATGGCGCTGTTCGACTTCCTGCGGGCCAAGAAGAACACTGCGGAGACGGCCAAGAACCGCCTGCAGATCATCATTGCCCAGGAGCGCAGCAGCCGGGGCGCCCCGGACTACCTGCCGCTGCTGCGGCGGGAACTGCTGGACGTCATCAAGAAGTACGTCAACGTGGACGTGGACGCCGTCAAGGTCGACCTGATCAAGGACGGCGACCACGACGTGCTCGACATCTCCGTGGCCCTGCCGGAAGGCCAGCAGGGCTGATCCGACCCAGGCAGACGGCCGCTCCGGCGGCCGCCGTTCCCCATTCCATGCAACCCTCCCCCGACCGCGACGTCCTGCGCCTGCGCGACGTCGCCTTCGCCGATGCCGCCGCCCTGCTGGCCCGCCACGGGCTGGAGCTGGTCGCCGTGCCCGACGGCGAACCGATCCCCGGCAGCTACTGGGGCGAACCGGAGGCCGGCATCATCGGCCCGACCGTGTACGTGCGCGGCGATACCCCGGTGCACTCAATGCTGCACGAGGCCTGCCACCTGATCGTGCTGCCGCCCGACAGGCGCGCGGCGGTGCATACCGACGCGACCGACTCGGTCGAGGAAGAAGACGCCACCTGCTACCTGCAGATCGTGCTGGCCGACCAGTTGCCCGGCGTGGGCAGCGCGCGGCTGATGGCCGACATGGATGCGTGGGGTTATACGTACCGGCTTGGGTCGACGAGGGCGTGGTTCGAGCAAGATGCCGAGGATGCACGCGCCTGGCTGACCGCGCGCGGGCTGTTGCTTTAAGGCCGGGATTCGGGGATTCGGGATTGGAGATTTGTAGGAGCGGCGTGAGCCTACGCTCTTGCCAATCCCGAATCCCCAATCACGAATCCCGGCTCTTGGCCAGCGAGCCGCTCATGTCCAGCGTGGCCACGGTGCCCTGCCCGGTCTCCGAGTCCAGTTGCAGCTTCCAGCCCAGGTGCTCGCACAGGCGGCCCAGCAGGTCCAGGCCGATGCCGCTGCCCTGCCGCGGGTCGCCGCGCGCGATCCGGCGGTAGATCGCGGCGATCTCTTCCGGGCTCATGCCGTGCCCGGGATCCTCGATCCGCACCGTCGCCGGCGCCAGCAGGGACACGCGGATCACGCCGCGGTCGCTGTTCTCGATGGCGTTGCGCAGCAGGTTGCCGATCGCGACCTGCATGATCGCTACCGGCGCGAACAGCTCGCAGCGCGCCAGCTCGACCAGTTGCAGGCCGAGGTCCTTGTCCGCGCACAGGTGGCGATGGTCGTCGAGGATGTCCGGCAGCAGCTCGTCCAGGTTCACGTAGTCGCTGCTCTTCTCCAGTCGCCTGGGGTCCTTCGCCAGCACCAGCAGCAGCGTGACCAGCTGCTCGACCGACTCGGCGGTCTGGCGGATGCGCAGCAGCTGGTGGCGCACCGCCGGCGGCGTGTCCGGCTGGTCCAGGGCCAGCTCGCTGGCGCCGCGGATCACCGCGATCGGCGTGCGCAGCTCGTGGCTGGTGCTGTCGATGAAGGCGCGCTCGCGCTCGACGAAGGTGTCGTTGCGTTGCAGGTAGTCGTTGAGCGCCTCGGCGATCACCACCTGCTCGTGGCTGGCGCCCTTCACCACGTCGATGTGCTGGCCGGGCCGGTCCGGGCGCAGCGCGTGGATGCGCTTGGCCATGTCGGCCAGGGGCTGCACCACACGCCCCAGGCCCCAGGCCACGAGGATGCCGAGCAGCACGATCGCGATGATGTTGGAGACCAGCATCCACAACCCCAGGTTGTTCTCGTGCGCCTGCAACTGGGTGATGTCCAGCGCCAGCACCAGCCGCCGGCCGTTGACGTCCTGCACCATCAGCACCTTGTCGCGCCCCTGGTACTCGATGCCGTCGTGGATGCCCGGGCCGAAGCGGGCGAACTCCGGCGGCGCCGGCGAGTCGTCGTCGTCGCCGTACAGCTGCACGGTCTCGGTGGCGGTCCAGTGGTAATGCGGATCCTCGGCGCTGCGCTGGACGAAGTGGGCCAACTCCGACTTGAGCAGCGAGCGCCAGGTCAGCTGCTCGGCCTGCTCGTTGACGATGAAGCCATGGATGAACACCGCGAGCGAGATCAGCGCGGCGTAGATCACCAGCCACAGCGTGACGCGCGCGCGCAGCCCGCCCAGCCTGGAACGTATCCCGCCCGGCTTCATGGAAGGCGCGCGCCGTCCGGGATGCGGCGCCGCGACGCCAGGCCCCGCGCCGGCGGGGCCCCGCGCTTGCGGCCCAGGGCGCGACGCGGGCTATTCGGCATGCAGGCGTTCCTGGTGCCCGGCGGGGCCGAGCCGGTAGCCGACGCGCGGCAGGGTGTGGATCAGCTTCTCCTCGAACGGACCATCCACGCTGCGCCGCAGGTCGTAGATGTGGGAGCGCAGCATGTCGCCGTCCGGCGGCTCGTCGCCCCACAGGGCCTGCTCGAGCTTCTCGCGGGTGACCGCGGCCGGGCTGGCCTGCATCAGCACCTGCAGCAGCTTGCGGCAGGCGGGATACAGGTGCAGCGGCTTGCCGGCGCGGCTGGCCTCCAGCGTCGCCAGGTCCAGCTTCAGGTCGCCGACCGTCAGCAGCTTGCTGCGGCCGCGTCCCTGCGCGCGCACCAGCAGCGCTTCCAGCCGGACTTCCAGCTCGGGCAGCGCGAACGGCTTGGTGAGATAGTCGTCGGCGCCGGCGCGGAAGCCGGCGATCTTGTCGGGCAGCTCGTCGCGCGCGGTCAGCATGATCACCGGCAGTTCGGACAGGTGTTCCTCGCGCAGCCGGCGCAGCACTTCCGGGCCGTCCATGCGCGGCATCATCCAGTCCAGCACGATGGCGTCGTAGGGCTGCGTGGTGGCTAGGTGCAGGCCGGTGATGCCGTCCGGCGCGGCATCCAGGGTATGGCCGCGCGCCTCGAAATAGTCGAACAGGTTGGCCACCAGATTGCGGTTGTCCTCGATGACGAGCAGCCGCATCGTCGGTCTCCGGGAAAGATGTGGTCGTGCATCGTAGCCGGGCGATGTCGGAAGCGCGTCGAAACGGCAGGTTCCGACAAACTTCCCACGCTCGCCGCGGCATAGTCTGCGCCCGTTTTGCCCGCATTCCAACGTGCAGACTTCCATCACACCCCTGGAGCGGCGGCGGCGTTGGGCCTACCGCGCCGCGCTGCTGGCGATCGTGCTCGCCCTGCTGGCCGGGCTGGGGCTGCGCCAGCCCAACCCGCCGGACGAGCCCCGCTTCGTGCTCGCCGCGCGCGCGATGGTGCAGAGCGGGCAGTGGCTGTTGCCGCACCGGGGCAGCGAGTTGTACGCGGAAAAGCCGCCGGTGTTCATGTGGATGCAGGCCGGCGCGTTCGAACTGGTGCGCGACTGGCGCGTCGCCTTCCTGCTGCCTTCGCTGCTCGCGGCGCTGGCGACCCTATGGCTGACCTGGGACCTGGCGCGCCGGCTGTGGAACCGGCGCGTGGCGCGCTACGCGGTGCTGGCGCTGTTCGCCACCTTGCAGTTCGGGGTGCTGGCCAAGCGCGCGCAGATCGACATGGTGCTGGTGGCGATGACCACGCTGTCGCTGTGGGGACTGTTGCGGCACCTGCTGCGCGGCCCCGACTGGCCGGCCTGGGCGCTGGGCGCGCTCGCCGCCGGGCTGGGCACGGTGACCAAGGGCGTGGGTTTCCTGCCGCTGCTGGTGCTGCTGCCGTGGGCGGCCTGGCGCCACCGGCATCGCGCGGACGCGGTGCGTGGCGCATGGCCGGCATGGCTGGGCGCGGTCCCGGCCTTCGTCGCCGGCACGGCGGTGTGGCTGCTGCCGTTGGCGATCGCGCTATGGCAGGCTCCCGACCCCAACCTGCGCGCCTATGCGCACGAATTGCTGTTCAAGCAGACCGGCACGCGCTACACCGCGGCCTGGCACCACGTGCAACCGGCCTGGTACTACCTGCAGGTGATCGCCACGTTGTGGCTGCCGGGCTGCCTGCTGCTGCCGCAACTGCTGCCGGCCTGGCGGCGGCGCCTGCGGCGCGGCGATCCGCGCCATTGGCTGCTGCTCGGCTGGAGCGTGCTGGTGCTGGCGTTCTTCAGCGCGAGCCCCGGCAAGCGCGAGGTCTACATCTTCCCGATGCTGCCGGCGCTGGCCGTGGCTGCCGCGCCGCTGCTGCCCGGATTGCTGCGCAGGCGCGCGACCCGCTGGGTCCTGGCCGGTTATGTCTGGCTGCTGGCGCTGGCCGCGCTGGCGGTCGGCGCCGGCCTGTGCATGCAGGCCGGATGGGCGATGCAGGGCGCGCTCAAGCGCGCGATCGACCCGGCGGCGATGCAGGTGTTCGGCGCCTGGCTGCTCGCCTTCGCCATCCCTGCCCTGCTGCTCGCGGCCTGGGCGCGGCTGCGACGCGCCGGCGCGCTGGTGGTCGCCGCCACGGCACTGCTGTGGACGATCCATGGCCTGGGCCTGATGGTGGCGCTCGATCCCTACAGCTCGGCGGCCGGCCTGATGCAGCGCGTGGGCGAGCGCATCGGCCCCGGCGCGGAACTGGGGATGATCGCCTGGCGCGAGCAGAACCTGCTGCAGGCGGACCGGCCGGCGGTGGACTTCGGCTTCAAGCAGCCCTGGGACGTGCAATGGGCACGCGCCGCGGAATGGGTGGCGCAGGCGCCGCAGCGGCGCTGGCTGTTCGTGCTGCGCGACGCGATGAGCCCCTGCGTGGACCGCGCGCGGGCGATCGACATCGGCAAGTCCAACCGCAATGCCTGGCAACTGGTGCCGGGCAGTGCACTGAAGCCGGGCTGCGTGACGCCCGCGAAAGACCAGGCCGGCGCGGGCGACGACAACGGCAACTGAACCGCCGGGGACGTTGCCTGAGGTTAAGCGCCGGGCAACGGTTGTCCGACCGCTTTCCGACAAACCGGCCCGGATCATGCCCGCCATTGCCGGAAACGGCCTTTTGCCCGTTGGCGCCCGATGAACCTGATGCCTGCATCCGCCACGGATGCCTTTCCCGTTCTCCGTCCGTACAGCCGCTTCGTCGCCACCCACCTGTGGATCCCGCTGGCGGCGGTGCTGGCGCTGAGCGCGCTGCTGATGGCAGGCGGCGTCGACCAGTGGCTGGCCACGCAGATCTATCACGCCGAAGGCGGGCACTGGCTGCTCAAGGACCATTGGTTCACCGCCAAGCTCGTGCATCGCGGCGGCAAGCAGGCCAGCACCGCCGCGGCGCTGGCGCTGTTGGTCTTCGGCCTGTATGCACGGCGCTCGCCGCGCTGGAACGCCTGGTCGCGCCCGGCGTTGTACGTGGTGCTGGCGGTGGGGCTTTCGACCGCGGCGGTATCGTTGCTGAAGGGAGCCACGCACATGGACTGCCCGTGGGACCTGGCCAGCTACGGCGGCACCCATGCCTTCTACGGGCTGTTCGAATCGCGCCAGGGCGTTCCGGCCTCGGGCTGCTTCCCGGCCGGGCATGCCAGCGGCGGCTATGCCTGGGTCGCGCTGTACTTCGCCGCGCTGGCGGTCCGCCCGCGCTGGCGCAAGGCCGGACTGGCGATCGGTCTCGGCGCCGGGTTGCTGTTCGGCGTTTCCCAGCAACTGCGCGGCGCGCACTTCCTCTCCCACGACCTGTGGGCCCTGGCGGTCTGCTGGGGCGTGTCGCTCGGCTTGTACCTGTGGCTGTTGCGCCCGCGGGCGCGCAGCGCCGCGGCCGGCGCGGCGGGAGAAACCGCATGAGCCTCTCGTTGCCCCGCAGCGGCGTGCTCTCGCGCCTGCGCGCGCTCGACTGGACGCACCGGCCCGAAGTGTCGGTGGAAACGCTGGTGCTGGGCAGCAGCGTGTTCTTCGCGCTCGCCTGCAACCGCATGTTCTGGCATGCGTCGCTCGCGACGCATCCCGGCGACATCGGCTTCGCCGCGTCGCTGTTCTTCCTGCTGGTCGCCGTGCACGCGCTGCTGTTCGGCCTGCTGGCATGGCGCTGGAACGCCAAGCCGCTGCTGACGCTGCTGTTCGTCACCACCGCGTTCGCCACGCACTACATGAACAGCTACAGCGTCTACCTGGACGCGGACATGCTACGCAACGTGCTCAACACCGACCACAAGGAATCGCGCGAGCTGCTCACGCCCGCGCTGCTGTGGCCATTGCTGTTCTACGCGGCGCTCCCGATCGCCGTGCTGTGGCGGGTGCGGCTGCGCCGCCGCAGCTGGGGCCGCGCGCTCGGCGTGCGCCTGCTGTTCCTGGCGGCCATCGCGGCGGTCGGCGCCGCCGGTTCGATGCTGTCGTTCCAGAGCCTGTCGGCGTTGATGCGCAACCATCGCGAGGTGCGCTACCTGGCCACGCCGGTCAACTACCTGGTCGCGCTCAAGCAGGACCTCAAGACCGACTCGCCGATCAAGCACAAGCCGAAGCTGCCGATCGAGCACGACGCGATGGCGACCCCGCGCGCGCCGGGCAGCCGCCCGCGCCTGCTGCTGATCGTGCTGGGCGAGACCATGCGCGCGCAGAACTGGGGCCTCAACGGCTATGCGCGCCAGACCACCCCCGAGTTGGCGCAGACCGGGGTGATCAACTTCCCCGACATGCACTCGTGCGGCACCAGCACGGAGGTCTCGGTGCCGTGCATGTTCTCGCCGTTCGGCCGCCACGATTACGACGAAGCGAAGATCCGCGCCCACCAGTCGTTCCTGCACGTGCTCGAACACGCCGGTATAGCCACGCTGTGGCGCGACAACCAGTCCGGCTGCAAGGGCGTGTGCGAAGGCCTGCAGATCCAGCAGCTCGACGACGCGAAGAAGCCCGGGCTGTGCAAGGACGGGCGCTGCATGGACGAGATCCTGCTCGACGACCTCGCCGCGCAGGTGCGCGCCAGGCCGGGCGACCGCGTGGTGGTGCTGCACCAGCTCGGCAGCCACGGCCCGGCCTACTTCCAGCGCTACCCGGCGCAGTTCCGGCGCTTCGCGCCGACCTGCGACACCGCCGAGCTGGGCAACTGCAGCCGCGAGCAGATCGTCAACACCTACGACAACACGGTCCTGTACACCGACCATTTCCTGGACCGCGCGATCGGCACGCTGCGCGCCCTGCCCGAC
This sequence comes from Pseudoxanthomonas sp. GW2, assembly GCF_000283075.1. Taxonomy (NCBI): domain Bacteria; kingdom Pseudomonadati; phylum Pseudomonadota; class Gammaproteobacteria; order Lysobacterales; family Lysobacteraceae; genus Pseudoxanthomonas; species Pseudoxanthomonas sp. GW2. The sequence continues at coordinate 10,502 of NZ_ALIP01000139.1, read as the reverse complement.
TACGACACCGCCATGATCTATCTCTCCGACCACGGCGAGTCGCTCGGCGAGAAAGGCCTCTACCTGCATGGGGTGCCCTACGCGATCGCGCCGGCCGAGCAGACCCGCGTGCCCATGGTGATGTGGTTTTCGCCGGAATTCGCGCAGGACCGCGGGCTCGACCTGAAGTGCCTGCGCCAGCGCGCGAACGGGCGCGCCGACCAGGACAACCTGTTCCCCTCGGTGCTGGGCCTCATGCAGGTGAGGACCTCCGTCTACGATCGCTCGCGCGACCTGTTCGCCGGCTGCGCCAGCGGCCAGTAAGCCCGCCTCGCCCCATGGAGTGGGGTTGAGGGCGGCGATGTCCCGGGGGCCCCGTCCGCCCCTCGTCCGTCCCTTCGGGGCCGCTTCCCCCGAGGGGAGAAGACGGGTCCCCGCGCCGCGCCTTGCCAGTGCCATCCCGGGCCTCTAGCCTTCGCCGGTCGCACTCACGCAAAGGGACCCCTCGTGAACCATCGCCCCCTGCTGCTGGCCATCGCCGTGGCCGCCGGCCTGCTGTCGCTGTCGGCCTGCCGCAAGACGCCCAGCCCGGAACAGGAAAAGCCTGCCGCCCGGGCCGAGAACGGCGAGACCGCCGACCAGTTCGTCGCCCGCATCAACGCCGAGTTCAAGGCCGCCTATCCGGAGCTCACTTCCGCGCAGTGGCTGTCCTCGACCTACATCAACGACGACAGCCAGCTGGTGGCGGCCAAGGCCAACGAGCGCGCCCTGGCCCAGCTCAATGCCTGGATCGAGGAAGCGAAGAAGTTCGAGGGCCAGCCGATGTCCGACGACAGCCGGCGCGCCCTCAACCTGCTCAAGCAGGCCACCGCCATGCCCGCCCCGCGCGACCCGGAGAAGCTGGCCGAGCTGACCCGGATCGCGGCGAAGATGGAAGGCGCCTACGGCGCCGGCACCTACTGCAGCGGCGAAGGCGCGGCCAGGAAGTGCCGCCAGCTGGGCGAGCTGGAGGACGTGCTGCGCTCCAGCCGCGACTACGACGCCCAGCTCGACGCCTGGGCCGGCTGGCACTCGATCGCCCAACCGATGCGCGAGGACTACGTCCGCTTCGTCGAGCTGGTCAACGAGGGCGCCCGCGAACTGGGCTACGCCGACACCGGCGCGATGTGGCGCAGCGGCTACGACATGGAGCCGGACGCCTTCTCCGCCGAGACCGACCGCCTGTGGGAGCAGGTGCGCCCGCTGTACGAGCAGCTGCACTGCTACACCCGCGACAAGCTGCAGCAGACCTACGGCGTGGAACGCGGCGTGGTCGGCGAGGGCCTGCTGCCGGCGCACCTGATGGGCAACATGTGGCAGCAGGACTGGGGCAACCTCTGGGACATGCTGCAGCCGTACAAGGGCGTGGGCGACCTGGACATCACCGCCGCCCTGGAGCGCCAGTACCAGCAGCTGCTCAGCGCCGCCCTGCACCGCCGCGGCCCCAGCCCCGGCCCGCGCGAGCGCTTCGAGGCCGAGCGCGAGGCACAGCTGGCCATGGCCAAGGCGATGACCGAGCGCGCCCAGGACTTCTACGTCTCCCTGGGCATGCCCCGGCTGCCGGAGAGCTACTGGGAGAAGAGCCAGTTCATCAAGCCGCTGGACCGCGACGTGGTCTGCCACGCCAGCGCCTGGGACATGAACATGGGCGGCGCTGACGGCAAGTCGCCGGACGTGCGCACCAAGATGTGCATCAAGCCCAACGAGGAAGACTTCACCACCATCTACCACGAGCTGGGCCACATCTATTACGACCTGGCCTACAACCCGCAGCCGCCGCTGTTCCAGAACGGCGCCAACGACGGCTTCCACGAGGCCATCGGCGACACCATCGTGCTGGCGATGACGCCGAAGTACCTGGAGTCGATCGGCCTGGTCCAGGGCCAGGCGCAGAGCCACGAGGCGCTGATCAACACCCAGATGCGCATGGCCCTGGCCAAGGTCTCGTTCCTGCCGTTCGGGCTGATGATCGACCGCTGGCGCTGGGGCGTGTTCGACGGCTCGATCACCCCGGACCGCTACAACCAGGCCTGGTGGGAGCTGAAGGCGCGCTACCAGGGCGTGGCCCCGGTGCAGCCGCGCGGCGAGGAGTTCTTCGACCCGGGTGCCAAGTACCACGTGCCGGGCAATACCCCGTACACCCGCTATTTCCTGGCGCACCTGCTGCAGTTCCAGTTCTACAAGTCGCTGTGCGAGGCCGCCGGCCACACCGGCCCGCTGTACGAATGCAGCTTCCACGGCAGCGAGGCCGCCGGCGAGAAGTTCCGCGCCATGCTGGCGCGCGGCGCCAGCCAGCCGTGGCAGGCCACGCTCAAGGAGCTGACCGGCAGCGAGCGGATCGACGGCGGCGCGGTGCTGGAGTACTTCGCCCCGCTGCAGGAATGGCTGCAGCAGCAGAACCAGGGCAAGTCCTGCGGCTGGCAGGCGCCGGCGGCGCAGGCGGCGCCCGCGGCCGCGACCCCGGCCAAGGACGCCTGAGGCGGGCCGACGGAAGCTGCAAACAGCAAGGGCCGGCGCAAGCCGGCCCTTGCCTTTGCGGCGGGCGGGACTCAGTGCAGCGCCGGGCCGGAGGTATCCGGTTCCTGCCGCTCGCCCTCGTCCTCGCCATCGACCGGGCGCGCCGAGGCCATCTCCGCCTCCAGCTGCTGCTCGTGCTCCTCCGGCGACTTGCCGTTGGCCGCCGCCTCCAGCGCCGCCTCGTCGCGCAGCACGTCCGAGTACACCAGCTTCACCGGCACGCCCTGCTCCTCGTGCAGGCGCTGGGCGCGGCGCATGAGCATCAGCATCTGCGCGGCGCTGTCGCTGCTGCCGGCGATGCGCCCGTCCATGCCCAGCACCCAGACCCCGCCCTGCCGCACCACGCCGGCCAGCAGGTTGCCGTCGCGGTCGCGCAGCTCGGCATGCGGTTCGATCGGCGGGCGCCCGGCCCGGGCGCGGTTGCGCTCGCGTTCGGCCTTGCGCTTGCGCGCGTCACGGTGGGCCTTGGACTGGATGGACATCGGGATCTCCGGGGGAAAGGAAGGAAGGTCAGAGCTGCTCGCCCGGCTCGATCATCGGGCCGGAGGGCGGCGGGGAGGCAGGCGGCCGCGCGCGCCGGGCGACGCTGGACTCCCAGCGCCAGATCGCCCAGCCGCCGGCCACGAACGCGGCCATGCCCAGCGCCAGGTGCAGGCCGTGGTGGCTCAGCAGCGGCGACAGCAGGCCGGCGACCAGCGAGTTGAGCACCAGCTGGAAGAACGCCTGCAGCGAGGAGGCGGCGCCGCGCTGGCGCGGGTACATGTCCAGGATCGCCAGGGTCAGCACCGGGAACACCAGGGCCACGCCGAAGGCGAACAGGCTCATCGGCAGCACCGCCCACGGCACCGCGATCGCCGGCGCCAGCACGTTGTAGGCCACGTTGAGCGCGGCGGCGGTGGCCGAGCAGGCGAAGCCCGCGCCCACCTGCCGGCCCGGCGGCCAGCGCCCGGCCAGGCGCCCGGACAGGAACGCGCCCAGGGTCATGCCGCCGATGGTGGGGATGAACAGCCAGGCGAACTCGCGCTCGCCCAGGCCCAGCAGGTCCATCAGGAATGCCGGCGCCGAGGCGATGTACAGGAACATGCCGGCGAAGTTCAGCGCACCGGCCGCGGCCAGGCGCTGGAAACGCGGGTTGGCGCCGATCGCCGCGTAGTCGCGCAGCAGCCGCCGCGGCTGCAGCGGCAGGCGCAGTTCCGGCGGATGGGTCTCCGGCAGCCAGCGGCCCACGCTCGCCAGCAGCATCAGGCCGAACGCGGCCAGGAACCAGAAGATCAGCGGCCAGCGCCCGGCACCCAGCATCCAGCCGCCGATGATCGGCGCGATCGCCGGGGCGATGCCGAAGATCACCGAGACCTGGCTCATCAGCCGCTGCGCGTCGTCGCCCTGCAGCACGTCGCGGATCACCGCGCGGCCGACGATCAGGCCGACTCCGGCCGACAGCCCCTGCAGCGCGCGGAACGCCAGCAGCGTGGGCAGGTCGCGCGACAGCGCGCAGCCGGCCGAGGCCAGGGTGAACACCACCAGGCCGGCCAGGATCACCCGCCGCCGTCCCAGTGCGTCCGACAGCGGACCATGCACCACGCTCATCAGCGCGTAGGAGATCAGGTAGACGCTGATGGTCTGCTGGATCGCCACCTTGTCCGCGCCGAACTGCGCGGCCATCTGCGGGAAGGCCGGGAAGATGGTGTCGATCGAGAAAGGCCCGAACATCGCCAGGCCGGCCAGCAGCAGGGTCAGGGTCCGGGTACTGCGTGCGCTCATCGGGACGGGCCACCTTCCCGGGCCGGCTGGATCGCATCGGCGGCCGCGGGCGCAGCCGCCCCGGCATCCGCGGCTTCGGCGCCGGGCGCCGCGTCCGCGGGCAGCTCGGCATCATGCGCCGGCTGCCCGCCTTCCGGCGCGCGCACCTGCTCGATCCGGGCCAGGTTGGCCACCGGGAACACTTCCACCTGCTTCGGCCCGGGCCACCACACCAGCACGTAGGCGCTGGTGGTGCCCAGCAGCCGCGCCTGCCCGGGGAGCGGTGCGTCGGCCCCGGCCAGGGTCAGGCGCACCTGCGGCAGGTCCGAGCGGCCCTCCACCACCCGGTTGGCATTGAGCACGCTCCACACCAGCAGGTACTGCAGCGATAGCACCAGGCCGAACAGCACCAGCTGGGTCTCGAACGACAGCCCGGACACCAGCCAGCGCTTCCTGTCGTCCGGGAACAGGAACACCCAGCGGATCCACGGGTGGCGCGCCGCCAGCGCGCGTGCGCGCTCCGGATTGCGCGCGGCCCAGCGCACCGGGACCAGGCTGACCCGCACGAAGGCCAGCACCGCCAGCACCACCAGGAAGTAGTCCGGCCGGCGCAGGCCGATCACGAACAGGTCGGCGCCCTGCAGGTATTCCAGGATCGGGAAGTCGAGGCGGCGGTAGAACCAGTAGTGCGACCACATGCCCATCGCCGACACCAGCGCATAGACCAGCGACACCACCAGCACCGGCTCGCGCTTGAGCAGGCGCACCAGGCGGTCGATCGCGCTGGGTGCGGCTGGCCCCATGGCACCGCCCGCGGGCGCGGTTTCCGCCGCCGCGGCTACCGCGGCCGGCTCCGGAATGGCGATGGTCGCTGCTGCAGTGGCGTGGTCCGGATCGGAGGTCATGGGCCGCGGTCCCGAGAGGATGGCCATGGTAAGCCAAGCGCCCATCCCCGCTGCACCCGGCGGCGCTGGCGGGCTTGCCCTGTCCGGCTGCCCCCCGGGTGCCGCCGCCCCCGGCCTGCCCGCCGCCGCGGCCACGGTATAATCGCCACGCTGTACCTGGTGGGAGAAGCCGGCCCCGGCCGGCTGCCGAAGGCGCAAACGCCCGTAATCGCTCAGGCCCGATACCACCGCCGCTGCAAACACTCTGGAGAGACCGGCCACGCGAGAGCGCCAGCGCCGGCGCCGAAGGGGCACGAAGCACGCGACCTCGTCCGCGCGGCTTCCAAACTCTCAGGCAAAAGGACAGAGGGGCACCCCGCCGCGCCCGTGCGCGGCCTCCATTCCTGCCCTGTCCGGACCGCTCTCCATGTCCCAGCACGCTTCCTCCCTGCGCGAACTCGAGCAGCACGACGCCTTCGTCGGCCGCCACATCGGCCCCAACGACGCTGAAATCGCCACCATGCTCCAGGCCGTCGGCCACGACTCGCTGGAGGCCCTGACCGACGCCATCGTCCCGGCCGGGATCAAGTCCGCCGAGCCGCTGGCCCTGGGCGGCAGCCTGACCGAGGAGGAGGCGCTGGCCCGGATCCGCGCCATCGCCAGGAAGAACAAGGTCTTCCGCAGCTTCATCGGCCAGGGCTATTACGGCACCCACACCCCGGCGGTGATCCTGCGCAACATCCTCGAGAACCCCGCCTGGTACACCGCCTACACGCCCTACCAGGCCGAGATCTCGCAGGGCCGCATGGAAGCGCTGGTGAACTTCCAGCAGATGTGCGCCGACCTGACCGGCATGGAGATCGCCAACGCCTCCCTGCTGGACGAGGCCACCGCCGCCGCCGAGGCCATGACCCTGGCCAAGCGCGCCGGCAAGTCGAAGTCGGACACCTTCTTCGTGCACGACGCCGTGCATCCGCAGACCCTGGAAGTGCTGCGCACCCGCGCCGAGCCGCTGGGCATCACCCTGCGCGTGGGCATCCCGGAGGAGGCGATGGAAGCCGAGTGCTTCGGCGTGCTGCTGCAGTATCCGGACACCTTCGGCCACATCGGCGACCATCGTGCCCTGGCCGAGGCCGTGCACGCGCGCGGCGGCCTGGTCGCGGTGGCCACCGACCTGCTGGCCCTGACCCTGATCGCCGCCCCGGGCGAATGGGGCGCGGACATCGTGGTCGGCAACTCGCAGCGCTTCGGCGTGCCGTTCGGCTTCGGCGGCCCGCACGCGGCGTTCATGGCCTGCCGCGACGTGTTCAAGCGCTCCATGCCCGGCCGCCTGATCGGCGTGTCGGTGGACACCGAGGGCAACCCGGCCTACCGCCTGACCCTGCAGACCCGCGAGCAGCACATCCGCCGCGAGAAGGCCACTTCCAACATCTGCACCGCGCAGGTGCTGCTGGCGGTGATGGCCTCGATGTACGCCGTGTACCACGGCCCCGAGGGCCTCCCCCGGATCGCCCGCCGCACCCACCGCATGGCCGCGATCCTGGCCGCGGCCCTGCGCAATGCCGGGATCGAGGTCGGCGGGCGCTTCTTCGACACCCTGCACGTGAAGGGCGTGGACGCCTGCGCGATCCTGGCCCGCGCCCGCGAGGCCGGCATCAACCTGCGCCAGATCGACAGCGAGGCGGTGGGCATCAGCCTGGACGAGACCACCACCCGCGCCGACCTGGCCGCCCTGGCCGGCCTGTTCGGCGCCAGCATCGACATCGACGCGCTGGACGCCGCCACCCCGGACGCGCTGCCGGCCGAGCTGCTGCGCACCAGCCCGTTCCTGCAGCACCCGGTGTTCAACACCTACCACAGCGAGCATGAGCTGCTGCGCTACATGCGCTCGCTGTCGGACAAGGACCTGGCCATGGACCGCACGATGATCCCGCTGGGTTCGTGCACCATGAAGCTCAACGCCACCTCGGAGATGATCCCGATCACCTGGCCGGAGTTCAGCCAGGTCCACCCGCTGGCCCCGGCCGACCAGGCCGAGGGCTACGCCCAGCTGGTGTCCGAGCTGGAGGCGATGCTGGCCGAGTGCACCGGCTACGACGCGGTGAGCTTCCAGCCCAACTCCGGCGCCCAGGGCGAGTACAGCGGCCTGCTGGCGATCCGCGCCTACCACGCCAGCCGCGGCGAGGGCCACCGCAACATCTGCCTGATCCCCGAGTCGGCGCACGGCACCAACCCGGCCTCGGCGCAGATGGCCGGCATGAAGGTCGTGGTAGTCAAGTGCGACGCCAACGGCAACATCGACCTGGAGGACCTGCGCGCCCGCGCCGAACAGCACTCGGCCAACCTGGCCGCGATCATGATCACCTACCCGTCCACCCACGGCGTGTTCGAGGAGGACGTGGTCGAGATCTGCCAGATCATCCACGCCCACGGCGGCCAGGTGTACACCGACGGCGCCAACATGAACGCCCTGGTCGGCCTGGCCAAGCCGGGCAAGTGGGGTTCGGACGTCTCCCACCTGAACCTGCACAAGACCTTCTGCATCCCGCACGGCGGCGGCGGCCCGGGCGTGGGCCCGTGCGCGGTGAAGGCGCACCTGGCGCCGTTCCTGCCGCGCACGCTCGGCGGCGACGGCAAGGTCGGCATGGTCAGCGCGGCCAGCTTCGGCAGCGCCTCGATCCTGCCGATCAGCTGGATGTACATCGCGATGATGGGCGCCGCCGGCCTGCGCAAGGCCACCCAGGTGGCCCTGCTGAACGCCAACTACATCTCCAAGAGGCTGGCCCCGCACTACAGGACGCTCTACACCGGCCGCAACGGCCTGGTCGCGCACGAGTGCATCCTCGACATCCGCCCGCTGGAGAAGGCCACCGGCATCGGCGCCGAGGACATCGCCAAGCGCCTGGTCGACTTCGGCTTCCACGCCCCGACCCTGAGCTTCCCGGTCGCCGGCACGCTGATGGTCGAACCGACCGAGAGCGAGTCCAAGCAGGAGCTGGACCGCTTCATCGACGCCATGATCCAGATCCGCGAGGAGATCCGCGCGATCGAGGACGGCCGCCTGGACCGCGAGGACAACCCGCTCAAGCACGCCCCGCACACCGCGCAGCAGGTGTCGGCCAGCGAGTGGAAGCACGCCTACCCGCGCGAGCTGGCCGCGTTCCCGCTGCCTTCGCTGATGAAGCAGAAGTACTGGCCGCCGGTGTCGCGCGTGGACAACGTCTACGGCGACAAGAACGTGTTCTGCGCCTGCATCCCGGTGGACGCGTACAAGGAAGAAGCCGGCGCCTGATCCGGGCGCCCGCGTTGCCGCCAGAAGGCCCCGCTACGGCGGGGCCTTCTTTTTGCGCGGCTCAGTCGCGCAGCGGCAGGTCCGGATGCTCGTCGATGCTGCCGTCCTCGCGCAGGACCACGTAGCGCTTGCCGTCGCGGTCGAACAGGAACGGGATCGGCGGCTGGAACAGCGGGCGGCGCACGAAGCGCAGTTCCCAGTGGAAATGGCGCATGGTTTCCACGGTCGCCTGCTGTCCGGGGGTGAGGCCGGCGACCAGCTGCTGCGGGTCCACGGGGGCGTTGGACCGGCGGCGCTCTTTCGGGGGGTTTGACACGACAAATCTCGAGCACGGGTGGGGGAAGCCCGCGCCTGGCAGGACCGCCCGGACCTCCTTTCCGGAACGTGCCAGCCGCTGGCGGCCGCTGCCGCCACGACGCGCTGGTCTGGGCACCTCATTTTCGCAGCTTGGGCGCCCCTGCGCCCGAACCTTTGACAAATTCCTGACACTGCTGGACCTGCCGGCCAAAGTGCGCGCCGCCCGGACGGGCATACCGAGAAAACCACTGGAAGGTCATACATGAAGAACATCCTGGCCCTGGCTGCGGCCCTGGCCCTTGGCACCCTGTCGACCGAGGCCCTCGCCGGCCAGCCCTTCGTCCGCGCCGAAGCCGGCAACAGCGACATCGAAGTCAGCTACGGCCGCTACTTCCGCGGCAGCGACCACGACACCGCGCTGCTGGTCGGCGGCGGCTACTGGTTCACGCCGAACCTCGCCGTCGAGGGCCACGTCGGCTCGCTGTACACCGAGCACCTGGGCCGCGACTACGACCTGGACCTGGTCACCGTCGGCGCCGGCATCGTCGCCAAGAAGCACTTCGGCCCGCAGGAAACCGGCTTCTTCGTCGGCGCCCGCGCCGGCCTGGCGCGCGTCACCCTGCAGCTGCGCGAGGACCGCTTCGACATCGTCGACGACGAGAGCTCGACCAAGCCGTACTACGGCATCAGTGCCGGCTACGACTTCAGCCGCCGCTGGGGCCTGGGCCTGAACTACGACCGCCGCCGCGCCGAATCCAACGGCGTCAACGTGGACGTGGACACCATCACCTTCGCCGGCGAGATCCGCTTCCGCTGAGCAAGGATCGCGCGCCGCGCGGCGCGCCGGGAGCAGCCACGGGAAGCCCCGCGATGCGGGGCTTTCCTTTGCGCGGATGGCGGTGACCGGCGGGCGCATCGCCGCCGATCGCCCGGCGATGCGTTGCAACGAAGCCCGTGCATTTCACGGATGCCTTACCCCGATGGCGTTTTCCTGTGGCCGCACGCACCGGTGCATCGCAGGAGCAAGCCAATGCCACGTGGTGACAAGTCCAGCTATACCGACAAGCAGAAGCGCCAGGCCGAGCACATCGAGGACAGCGAGAAGGAGCGCGGCCGCAGCGAGGACACCGCCGAGCGCATCGCCTGGGCCACCGTCAACAAGCAGGATGGCGGCGGCAAGCAGTCCGGCTCGGGCAGGAAGTCCGGCGCGCGCAAGGCAACGAAGAAATCGACGAAGAAATCCGCGGCGAAGAAGTCCGCCGGCGGCGCCAGCAAGACCGCGAAGAAGGCCACGAAGAAGACCGCAAGCAGGGGCGGCGCACGGAAGTCGACGGCGCGCAAGGCCACCAAGAAGGCAGCGAAGAAGACGACCGGCGCGCGCAAGACCACCGCCCGCAAGAGCACCGCCAGGAAGGCGACCCGCCAGACCGCCACGAAGAAGGCCGCGCGCAAGACCACGGCCCGGAAGTTGGCTCCGCGCAAGAGCGCGGCGAAGAAGGCGGCGAAGAAGACCGCCACGCGCAGGACCAGCCGCAGCCCCGCGAAGAAGGCGACGGCGAAGAAGGCCACCCGCAAGAGCACCGGCCACGCCACGAAGAAGGCCACGAAGAAGTCCAGCGCCAGGAAGGCCACGGCCAGGACCAGCACCCGCAAATCACCCGCCCGCAAGTCGGCGGCGAAGAAATCCACGCGCCGCGCCACGAAGAAATCGAGCCGCTGACCACGGGCCCCTTCGCTGCGGGCCAGGCCAACCC
>NZ_ALIP01000138.1:0-36672 GCF_000283075.1 Pseudoxanthomonas sp. GW2 | reverse complement strand
GCGCGGCCAACTGCAGGCGCGGCGGGCGCTGGAGATCGCCGCCGCCGGCGGCCACCACCTGCTGATGAGCGGCCCGCCTGGCTGCGGCAAGACCCTGCTGGCCTCCTGCCTGCCCGGACTGCTGCCGGAAGCCAGCGAGGCCGAGGCCCTGGAAACCGCCGCGGTGCATTCGATCAGCGGCCATGGCCTGGACCCGGCGCGCTGGCGCCAGCGCCCGCTGCGCGCCCCGCACCACGGCGCCAGCGCGGTTGCCCTGGCCGGCGGCGGCAGTCCGCCGCGCCCGGGCGAGATCTCGCTGGCGCACAACGGCGTGCTGTTCCTGGACGAGCTGCCGGAATGGAGCCGCGCCGCGCTGGAGGTGCTGCGCGAGCCGCTGGAATCCGGCCGCATCACCGTCTCCCGCGCCGGCCGCAGCGCCGAGTTCCCCGCACGCTTCCAGCTGGTGGCGGCGATGAATCCCTGTCCCTGCGGCTATGCCGGCGACCCGTCGGCGCGCTGCCGCTGCACCCCGGACATGGTCGCGCGCTACTGGGGCCGGCTGTCCGGTCCGCTGCTGGACCGCATCGACCTGCACCTGGCCATGGCCCGGCTGCCGCCGGCGCAGCTGCGCGCCGATGCGCCGCCGGGCGAATCCAGCGCCGCGGTGCGGGCGCGGGTGGAAGCGGCGCGCGAACGCCAGCAGGCCCGCGGCACCGGGCCCAACGCGCGTCTGGATCCGGCCGGGCTGGCCGCGTGCTGCCGCCTCGGTGCAGGCGAGCAGGCCCTGCTCGAACAGGCCGCCGAGCGCCTGCAGCTGACCGCGCGCAGCCTGCACCGGGTGCTGCGGGTGGCGCGCACCATCGCCGACCTCGACGCCAGCGAGGGCATCGGCCGCGACCACCTGGCCGAGGCCCTCGGCTTCCGCGCACCGCTGCTGCTGCGCGACTGAGGCCCGATCCGCAGCATTCCTCCAGGCACGCAGTGGCGCTGCGCGGGAGCCGGGGCGTCCGCATGACCTGCCTGGTGAATTCGTCTTCCGTGGGAAGGGGAACTTGCGCGGTACGCACGCATCGCGGGAACAAGAGAACCCCCCGGCTGCACGACCCACCAAACCCGTGCAGCCGGGGGCGGTGCCGGAGCGCCGCCACTCCGGCATCCTGGACGTCAGGCCGCGTTGCGGTCCTGGAACTGCTCTTCCTCGGTCGAACCCTTCAGGGCGGTGGTCGAGGACTGGCCCTGCTGGATCGCCTGGGTGACCGCGTCGAAGTAACCGGTGCCGACCTCGCGCTGGTGCTTGACCGCGGTGAAGCCCTTGTCCGCGGCGGCGAACTCGGCTTCCTGCAGCTCGACGAAGGCGCTCATCTGGTTGCGGGCGTAGCCGTAGGCCAGTTTGAACATCGAGTAGTTCAGGGCGTGGAAGCCGGCCAGGGTGATGAACTGGAACTTGTAGCCGTAGCTGGCGATTTCCTTCTGGAACTTCGCGATCGTGGCGTCGTCCAGGTTCTTCTTCCAGTTGAAGCTCGGCGAGCAGTTGTAGGCCAGCAGCTTGCCCGGGAACCTGGCGTGGATGGCCTCGGCGAACTTGCGCGCGAACTCCAGGTCCGGCTTGCCGGTCTCGCACCAGATCAGGTCGGCGTACGGGGCGTAGGCCAGGCCGCGGGCGATGGCCTGGTCCAGGCCGTTGCGGGTGCGGAAGAAGCCCTCGACGGTGCGCTCGCCGGTGCAGAACGGCCTGTCGTTCTCGTCGATGTCCGAGGTCAGCAGGTCGGCGGCCTCGGCGTCGGTGCGCGCGATCAGGATGGTCGGCACGCCCATCACGTCGGCGGCCAGGCGCGCGGCGTTGAGCTTCTCCACCGCCTCGCGGGTCGGCACCAGCACCTTGCCGCCCATGTGCCCGCACTTCTTCACCGAGGCCAGCTGGTCCTCGAAGTGCACGCCGGCGGCGCCGGCCTCGATCATCGCCTTCATCAGCTCGAAGGCGTTGAGCACGCCGCCGAAGCCGGCCTCGGCGTCGGCCACGATCGGCTGCAGGAAGTCGATGCTGTCGTTGCCCTCGGCGTGGTGCAGCTGGTCGGCGCGCAGCAGGGTGTTGTTGATGCGCTTGACCACCGCCGGCACCGAGTCGGCCGGGTACAGCGACTGGTCGGGATACATCTGCCCGGCGAGGTTGGCGTCCGCCGCCACCTGCCAGCCGCTCAGGTAGATCGCCTTGAGCCCCGCCTTGACCTGCTGCATGGCCTGGTTGCCGGTCAGCGCGCCCAGCGCGTTGACGAAGTCCATCTCGTGCAGGTAGCGCCACAGCTTCTCGGAAGTGATGCGGGCGATGGAGTGCTCCACCGGGATGGTGCCGCGCAGGCGCACCACGTCCTCGGCGGTGTAGTTGCGGATGATGCCGGCCCAGCGCGGGTCGGTGTTCCATTCGTGCTGGATCTGCTCGGCGGTCTTCAGCGTGCTCATGGTGCTTCTCCGTGGCGGTGGGCTTCTTGCGCTCGAGGGGTCCTGCCGTCGTTCCGGCGGGCCGGACGCGGTGGCCTCGATGGGTCCGTGGTGGAAGGTCCCGGGTCCCGGCCTGGGCCGGGACGCGGGCGTGGGTCAGTCGATGCGGGCGTAGGCCGGCAGGGTCAGGAACTCGACCAGCTGGCAGGCGCGGGTCAGCTCGTCGAGCAGGGCGGTGGCCTCGGCGATGCGGCGGCCACCCGGCAGGTTGGCGGTGTCCCCCAGGCGCCCGGGCAGCGCGGCCAGGGTGCGTTCGAACAGGGCGAAGTCGATGACGGCGCCGTCGGCCAGGTGCACCGGGCTGCCGTCGGCGTGGCGGCCGCGCGGGTCGGAGTGGTGCAGCCACTGCCACAGCTGGGCGCGGGCGATCTCGGCGGTGGCCGCGTCCTCCATCATCCCGTGGATCGGCACGCAGCCGTTGCCGTCCAGCCAGGCGGCCAGGTAGCGCACGCAGACCTCGATGTTGTTCTCGAAGCCCTCGCGGGTGATCGTGCCCTCGCACGGGCGGATCAGGTCGTCGCGGGTGACCTGCACGTCCTCGCGCAGCACGTGGTGCTGGTTGGGCGTGGGCATGTGCGCGTCGAACACCTCGCGCGCCACCGGGATCAGCGCCGGATGCGCCACCCAGGTGCCGTCGTGGCCGGCGGTGACCTCGCGCAGCTTGTCCGCGCGCACCCGCGCCAGGGCCTGCTCGTTGGCCACCGGGTCGGAGGCGTTGGGGATCTGCGCGGCCATGCCGCCCATGGCGTGCGCGCCGCGGCGGTGGCAGGTGCGGATCAGCAGCTCCGAATACGCCTTGAGGAACGGCTGGGTCATGGTCACCTGGCCGCGCTCGGGCAGGACCTTGTCCGGGTGGGCGCGGAACGTCTTCAGGTAGGAGAAGATGTAGTCCCAGCGCCCGCAGTTCAGGCCGACGATGCGGTCGCGCAGCGCGTGCAGGATCTCGTCCATCTCGAACACCGCCGGCAGGGTCTCGATCAGGACGGTGGCCTTCATCTGCCCGTGCGGCAGGCCCAGGAAGGCCTCCACGTGCGACAGCGCGGCCTCCCACAGCGCCGCCTCCTCCATCGACTGCAGCTTGGGCAGGTAGAAGTACGGGCCGCGGTCGTTGGCCATCAGGGTGCGCGCGTTGTGGTACGCGAACACCGCCATGTCGAACAGGCCGCCGGCGATCGGCTCGCCGTCCACGCGCACGTGCTTCTCGTCCAGGTGCCAGCCGCGCGGGCGCACGATCAGCACCGCGCGCTCCTCGTACGGGCGCAGGCGGTACTGCTTGCCGTTGCCGGCCTGGAAGCTCAGCGAGCCATCCACCGCCGCGGCCAGGGCGCGCTGGCCAGCCAGCAGGTTGCGCCAGGTCGGCGAGGTGGAGTCCTCGAAGTCGGCCATGTAGCAGTGGGCGCCGGAGTTCAGCGCGTTGATCACCATCTTCGGGTCCACCGGGCCGGTGATCTCCACGCGGCGGTCCTGCAGCGCGGCCGGGATCGGCGCGACCTTCCAGTCGCCCTCGCGGATGTGGCGGGTGTCGGCGCGGAAATCGGGCAGGCCGCCGGCGTCGAAGAACGCCTGGCGCTCGCGGCGGGCGGCCAGCAGGGCGCGGCGTTCCGGCTCGATCGTGCGGTGCAGCGACACCAGCAGCCCCAGCAGCGGCGCCGGCAGCAGCTGTTCCTGCCCGGCGACCCGCTCGGTCAGCGAAAGCCCGGCCGCGCCCTTGGGAACGGTGGCCGGACCCGGGCGCCGGCCCGGATTCGAAGCGGGAATGGCGGATTCAGCGGTCGCGGACATGACGGTGCTCCTGCATCGGTCGGGCGCCCACGCTGCTTGCTTGGCCAGGTATTTGACAAAGCAGTTTTGTCAATGTAGTTCATTAGCCAGGCTTATAGCCACCGTGAGGCTGCCGTGAGTGCCGCTGCAAGTCCTCGTTTTTCCTACAAATCCGACCGTCTCAAGCCGCTGCGCGCGTTCTGCCAGACGGTGCGGCTGGGCTCGGTATCGAGGGCGGCGGAGGCGCTTTTCGTGTCCCAGCCGGCCATCACCCTGCAGCTGCAGGCGCTGGAGCGCGACCTGGGGATGCCGCTGCTGGAGCGTTCCGGGCGCCGCCTGGTGCCCACCCGCGAGGGCGAGCTGCTGTACGAGATGGCCCAGCCCCTGGTCGAGCAGCTGGACGGCCTGGAGAACGCCTTCCGCGAGCGGGTGCGCGGGTTGGATGCCGGCGAGCTGCGGATCGCGGCCAACAGCTCGACCATCCTCTACCTGCTGCCGAAGATCGTCGCCGCCTTCCGCCAGCAGCACCCGGACGTGCACCTGGTGCTGCACAACGTGGTCACCAGCGAGGGCACCGAGCTGCTGCGCGAGGACGCGGTGGACCTGGTGGTCGGCACTTTGCTCGACGTGCCGGCCGACCTCAGCTACGAGGCCGCGCACCGCTTCGAGCAGCGGCTGATCGCGCCGCCCGGGCACCCGCTGCTGCGCAAGCCGCGGCTGGAACTGGCCGACCTGGCCGAATACCCGCTGATCCTGCCGCCGCAGCGCCAGGTCACCTGGCGTCTGGTCGACCTGGTGCTGCAGCAGAACCGGGTGCCGTACACGGTGGCGCTTGAGGTCAGCGGCTGGGACGTGATCAAGCAGTACGTGGCCATGGGCCTGGGCGTGTCGATCATCCCCTCGGTATGCCTGGCCGAGGGCGACGAGGCCCGCCTGGGCTCGCGCTCGCTGGCGGCGTTCTTCCCGGCACGCAGCTATGGGGTGGTGGTGCGCAAGGGCCGGGTGCTGTCGCCGCAGGCGCGTGCGTTCGTGGCCCTGATCCGCCCGGACCTGCTTGCGCCGCGCGAGTACGACCAGAGCGGACATTCCGAACGCTGAGCATCCGCCTACGGGCCGGCAGCCTGGCCAGGAGGAGGGGATGGATCAGGCCGGGTGCGTATGCCGCCAGATGGCCACGGCCGCGGCCATGCACAGGAACCAGAACGCCAGGCCCACCACCGCGCACCACGCACTTTCCGGGTGGGTGCGCACGCCGAGGCCGCGCAGCAGCGCATAGCCCAGGCCCTTCACCAGGATTTCCAGCACCACGTCGACCAGGACGTAGCCGACGACGCGGACGGTCCAGCCCAGCAGGCCCCCGATGGCTTCCTCCGGCATCGTCGCCCCTCCGGACTTGGCTCAGCGGACCTGGGCGGCTTCCACCTGCCGGTCGCGCATCGCCAGGTCCTTGCCGATGCCGTAGCCGGCAACGAACAGCAGGAAGGCCGCCGTGCAGGCCAGCCCGGCGCCGCCGAGGAGGCGGTTGTGCCGCGCCAGGACCAACCCATAGGTCGCCCATGCCCCGGCAAGCAGCAGCGGGGACCAGGCCAGGCCGGCGACCACGAACGCGCATGCGGCGAACGTCTCGGCGGCGGTGATGCGGATGCGGCGGATCGAGTGCATGGATGGCTTCCTGTCCGTTGCATGTGGGTTGTCGCGCCATGGCCGGGCCCGGCCATGTTCCCCCCCCCCCCCCGGCGCGATGCCGATCCTATCGCGCCGGCAAGCGCCGCACATCAGCCTTCCCGGCCGGCCCGCAACGCCGCGAACGCCTCCAGCGCCGCCGCCCTGCCCGCGGCCAGGTCCACCTGTGGCCGCCGCGGATAGCGCGGCGCGACCCTGCGCAGCAGCTCCGGGTGCTGCCACGGTGCGAACCGCGCCGGCAGCGGCAGCGGCGCCAGCTCCGGCACCCAGCGCGCGATGTACTCGCCCTGCGGATCGAACTTCTGCGCCTGGCTGACCGGGTTGAACACACGGAAGTACGGCGCTGCGTCGGCGCCGGTGCCGGCCACCCACTGCCAGCCCTGGGTGTTGTTGGCCAGGTCGGCGTCGACCAGGGTGTCCCAGAACCAGCGCGCGCCGTGCCGCCAGTGGATGCGCAGGTGCTTGGCCAGCCAGCTGGCCACGACCATGCGCACCCGGTTGTGCATCCAGCCGGTGTGCCACAGCTGGCGCATGCCGGCATCGACGATGGGCACGCCGGTGCGGCCGCGCTCCCAGGCATCGAGGGTGGCGCGCAACGGCCGCGCCCAGCGGAACCCGGCCATGCGCGGGTCGAGGTCCTGGTCGACCACGTGCGGGTAGTGGTGCATGACGTGGTGGGCGAACTCGCGCCAGCCCAGCTCGGCCAGGAAGCGTTCGCGGTCGGCCTCGGCCACCTCCGCCGCCTGCACCGCCGCGGCCACGCGCTGGACCGAGATCTCGCCGAAGTGCAGGTGCGCCGACAGGCGCGAAGTGCCGTCGGCCGCGACCTGGTCGCGGGCCTGCGCGTAACCGGCCAGGCCCGCGGCCAGGAACCGCTGCAGCCGCGCCTGCGCCCCGGCCTCGCCGGGGGTGGCCTGCTCCCAGAAACCGGCGTCCCAGTCCGGGCGGGTCTCGGGGATGATCGCGTCCAGGTGCCGGCCTTCCGGCGCGCCGGCCAGGTCCGGCGAGGGCAAGCGCTCCGGCGCCTGCCACAACGGGCGCAGGCGCCAGTGCGCACGCGCCGCTTTCCAGAACGGGGTGAACACCCGGTACGGGTCGCCCTGCCTGGTCTCGATCTCCCACGGTTCGAACAGCAGCGAGCCGTTGAAGCTTTCCGCATGCAGCCCGGCCTGGCGCAGCTGCCGCTTGATCCGGGTGTCGCGGGCCTCGATCCGCGGCTCGTAGCGGCGGCACCACAGCACCGCCTCGGCCCCGGTCAGCGCCGCCAGCGCCTGCAGCGTGCCCAGGCTGGGCCCGTGCAGCATCAGCAGGCGCGAGCCGCGGCGCCGCAGTTCGGCCGCCAGCGCCGCCAGCGAGCGCCGGCGCCAGGCGTTGGAAGCGGCGCCCGGCGCCCAGTCGCCCTCCTCGTCCGGGGCGTGGATGTACCCCGGCACCGGCACCAGGCCGCGCCCAGCGCGGCGCGCAGGGCGGGGTGGTCGTCCAGCCTGAGATCGTCACGGAACCAGACCAGCGCCACGCCCATGGGCGACCCTCAGGCAGTGCCGCGGTTGCGGCCCATCCACGGCCGGTACCACTGGCGCACCGCGGCCATGTCGGCCTCCATGTCGCCGGTGGTGTGGAACAGCGGGCCGAAGCCGATGATCCGCTCCGGGTAGTGGAAGTAGGTCATCAGCACCGGCACGCCGGCACCGTGGGCGATCTTCCAGAAGCCGCGCTTCCACTCCTTAACCGGCTTGCGCGTGCCTTCCGGGGCGACCACGAACCACATCCGCTCGCTGGCGCGCACCAGGTCGATGGCCTGGTCGACGATGCCATGCGGGTTGCTGCGGTCCACCGGGATCACGCCCAGCCGGCGCAGCACGATCGACAGCGGCCACCAGAACAGCTGGGCCTTCGCCAGCACCCGGATGTCCACGCCCAGGGCCAGCTTGGCGGCCATGCCCCAGATCCCGTCCCAGTTGGACGAGTGCGGCGCGGCGATCACCACCAGCCGGCCGACCGGCGGGATCTGCCCGACCACGCGCCAGCCGCCCAGGCGCAGCACGCTGCGGCCCAGCCAGCGGGTGAAGCGGCCCATGCCGCGCTCGGGGGTCTGCGGAACCTGCGCCGGCATCGCCGGCAGCAGGGGTGCAGCCTCGGACATTCTCACTCCCAGTCGCGGCGCGAGCGCCCGCGCTTGATCTGGCTGCGCTCGCGCTTGCCCTCCAGGCGCCGCTGCTGCGAGGCGCGGGTGGGGCGGGTCGCGATGCGCCGCTTTGGCACCGCCAGGCCGGCGGCAATGAACGCCGCCAGGCGCTCGCGCGCATCCTGGCGGTTGCGCTCCTGGGTGCGGAAGCGCTGCGCGTCGATCACCAGCACGCCGTCGTCGGTCAGCCGCCGGTCGCGTCGCGCCAGCAGGCGCGCACGCAGCGCCTCGGGCAGCGACGGCGAGCCGGCGACGTCGAACCGCAGCTCGACGGCGCTGGAAACCTTGTTGACGTTCTGCCCGCCGGCGCCGCTGGCGCGCACGAAGCGCTCGACGATCTCCGACTCCGGGATCGCCAGGCCGGGGCTGATGCTGAGCGCGTCGACGGGCATGGCCGGATTGTAAGCGGGCGGCGCACCGCGGCGTGCTCAGCCGGCCGCGCCGGTGTGTTCCGGCAGGCTCCAGCCGAACAGCGCCATCGCCCTGATGAACTCGCCCGAGGGCGGCGCCACCACCTCCACCCGGGCGCCGCCGCGCGGGTGCGGGAAGCCCAGCTTCCACGCATGCAGCAGCATGCGGTGCACCCCGCGCATGCGGAAGATGCGGTTGTGGCGGCCGTCGCCGTGGCTGGTGTCGCCGATGAGGTGGTGCGAGGCGTGCTTGAGGTGGCGACGGATCTGGCGGAAGCGGCCGGTCACCGGCGCGCATTCCAGCAGGGCGTAGCGCGAGGTCGGGAAGCCGGCCGAGGGCTCGTCCAGCTCGCCGCAGGCCAGCCGCCGGAAGCGGGTCAGCGCCGGTTTCTTCTGCGGCTTGCCGGGCCCGCCGTCCAGCGGATGGTCGATCTCGAACGCCTCCTCCAGCCAGCCGCGGCACACCGCCAGGTAGCGCTTGTCCAGCTGCTGGGCCATCACCGACCGGCCCAGGGCCGAGGCGGTGTCGCGGTCGAAGGCCAGCAGCAGGCAGCCGCTGGTGGCGCGGTCCAGGCGGTGGACCAGGTACACGGGCCGGCCGAACTGGGCGCGCAGGCGGTCGGCGGCGAAGTCGGTCTCGTCCGCCGCCAGCGGGCTGTCGTGCACCATCAGCCCAGCGGGCTTGTCCACCACCGCCAGGCAGTCGTCGGCGTGGAGGACGGCGAGGGATCCGGGAATGTCGTTCACCCGCGCATTATCCGCGGGCGCGGCGGCGATTACGAAGGCGGGCGCGGCAAGGGCGCGCCGGGCCCTGGCGGCCCATGCGGCCGTGCCGGCGCGGCTTCAGGGACGCTTCAAGCCCGCGCCGCCGCATTCTGGGAAACTCGGCGCCGGCCATGAGGCCGCAGCAACTGGAGACCAAGGATGATCCCCGGAAGACATGCACTCGCCCTGACCCTCGCCGTCGCCCTGCTGGCGCCCGCCTGGGGCGCCGGCGCCGCCGCGCCCGCCCTGCCGCGCGGCGTCAGCGCCGGTCCCTCCATCGAGGGCATCAGCGAATACACCCTGGGCAACGGCCTGCGCGTGCTGCTGTTCCCCGACCCGACCAAACCCACGGTCACGGTCAACCTGACCTACGGGGTCGGCTCGGTGCACGAGACCTACGGCCAGACCGGCGCCGCGCACCTGCTCGAGCACCTGCTGTTCAAGGGCACGCCCGCGCACCGCGACATCAGCGGCGAGATGAAGCGCCGCGGCATCCGCTACAACGCCACCACCGGGCAGGACCGCACAAACTACTTCGCCTCCTTCCCCGCCGGCGGCGACAACCTCGACTGGGTGCTGGCGATGGAAGCCGACCGCATGGTCAACGCGCGCCTGGAACGCGCCGACCTGGACAGCGAGATGACGGTGGTGCGCAACGAGCTGGAGGCCGGCGAGAACAACCCCAGCGGCGTGCTGGTGCAGCGCGTGCGCGCGGCCGCCTACCAGTGGCATGGCTATGGCCAGGCCACCGTGGGCGCGCGCTCGGACGTGGAGGCGGCCGACATCGGCCAGCTGCGCGCCTTCTACCGGACCTGGTACCGCCCGGACAACGCCACCCTGGTGGTCGCCGGCCGGATCGACCCGGCGGAAGTGCTGCGCAAGGTGCAGGCCACGTTCGGCAAGCTGCGCGCGCCGGCCACGCCGCTGCCGCGGCGGGCCACGGTGGAGCCGCCGCAGGACGGCGAGCGCGAGGTCACCGTGCGCCGCACCGGCGACTTGCGCATCGCCATGGCCAGCTACCACATCCCGGCCCGCACCCATGCCGACAACGCCGCGCTGGTGGTGCTGGCGCAGGTCCTGGGCCACACCCCCGGCGGGCGCCTGCACAAGGCCCTGGTCGAGCCGCGGATCGCCGCCGGCGTCGGTGCCGGTGCCGACGGCCTGGCCGAGCCTGGCCTGTTCAGCGCGGTGGTGGTACAGCCGCGCGACGGCGACGGCGAGCGCGCCGAGCAGGTGCTGCTGGCGCAGCTGGAGGAACTGGCGCGCAACCCGGTGACCGAGGCCGAGGTCGAGCAGGCCCGGCAGCGGGTGGCCAATGCCTACGACCTGTACTTCACCGACGTCAACGCGGTGGGCATGGGCTTGTCGGAGTTCGTCGCCGCCGGCGACTGGCGCCTGCTGTTCACCAGCCGCGACGCGATCGCCGCGGTGACCGCCGCCGACGTCAACCGCGTCGCCGCCGCCTACCTGCGCCGCGACAACCGCACCCTGGGCCGCTTCGTGCCCACCGACGAACCGCAGCGGGTACAGGTGCCGGCGGCCCCGGCCGCGGCCGAGGTGGTGGCCGGTTACACCGGGCGCCAGGCGCTGGACGCCGGCGAGCACTTCGATCCCACGCCGCAGAACATCGAGGCCCGCACCCAGCGCTTCACCCTCGGCGACGGGCTCCGGGTGGCGCTGCTGCCCAAGCGCACCCGCGGCGGCACCGTGGTGGTTGACGGCTACTTCCGCTTCGGCGACGCGCAGTCGCTGGCCGGGCGCCAGCATGCCGCCGGCCTGGCCGGGGCGATGCTGATGCGTGGCGCGCGCGGGCTGGACCGCGAGGCCATCGACCGCAGGCTGGAGGAGCTGCAGGCCCGGGCCCAGGTGGCCGGCGGGCTGCAGGGTGCACAGCTGTCGCTGATCGGCCGCCGCGAGCGGCTCGGCGAGACCCTGGAACTGCTGGCCACCCTGCTGCGCGAGCCGACCTTCCCCGAGGACGAGTTCGAGCAGCTGCGGCTGCAGGCCATCACCGGGCTGGAGGCCTCGCGCGGCGAGCCGGGCGCGGTGGCGCAGCGGGCGCTGGCGCTGCACTTCGATCCGTGGCCGGAAGGGCATCCGCTGCACGCGCAGAGCCTGGATGAAACCCTGGCCGCGGTGCGTGCGCTCCGGCGCGAGGAGGTGGTGGCGTTCCACCGCGACTTCTACGGCACCGCGCAGGGCGAGATCGCGATCGTCGGCGACTTCGACCCGGAGGCGGTGCGCGCGCAGCTGGAACGCCTGTTCGCCGGCTGGCGCAGTCCGCATCCGTACCAGCCGATCGCCACCCGGCATGCCGAGGTCGCGCCGCTGCAGCGGCAGCTGCCGACCCCGGACAAGGCCAACGCGGTGCTGCTGGCGCGGCAGAACGTGGCCCTGCGGGTCACCGACCCGGACTACCCGGCGCTGGTGGTGGCCAACCGCATCCTCGGCGGCGGCGCGCTCAAGTCGCGCCTGGGCGACCGCATCCGCCAGAGGGACGGCCTCAGCTACGGGGTCAGCAGCTCGTTGCATGCCGACGACAGCGCCGACGGCGTGGACGATGCCGGCAACCTGCTGATCCAGGCCATCGCCGCGCCGCAGAACCTGGCCCGGGTCGAGGTGGCCATGCGCGAGGAACTGCAGCGGCTGGTGGCCGAGGGCATCACCGAGGCGGAACTGCAGGATGCGGTGTCCGGCCTGCTCACCGAGCGCGCGCAGGCGCGCGCGGACGACCAGAACGTGGCGGGCATGCTCCAGGACCAGCTGTACTTCGGCCGCACCATGGCCTTCACCGCGGAACTGGACGAGGCCTACCGCAGGCTGACCACGGCCCAGGTCAACGCCGCCATCGCCCGCCACCTGGCCCCGGGCAAGCTGAGCGTGGTCGCCGCCGGCGACTTCGACGCGGTGGCCCGCGCCGGCTCCGGCGCCGCCGCCCCGGCCGCGCCGGCCATGGCCGACTAGCCCCGGCAAGCCCGCCGCCAGGCGCGGCGGGCGCAGCGGCGAACGGGCCCGCGCGAGGCGGGCCCGTTCGTTGCTTGCGGCCGCGCGGGGGTCAGCGTCGCGGCAAGGCCGCCAGCACCGCCCACAACCCGCCGATTCCGGCGACCCAGGCCGACAGCGGCACCCCGGCCAGGCGCGGACCGCCGGCCTCCAGCGCGTACAGCACCGCCGCCACCAGCAGCAGGCCCACGCCCAGGATCGCCGCCACCGCCCGCCGCTGCATCACCCGCAGGGTGTGCTCGATCCCGGCCAGGTCGGGCGAGTGGATGCCCGTCCGGTGCCGGCCCTGCACCTGCTGCTCCAGCCACTCGTGCAACAGGCGCGGCATCTCCGGCGCGCGGGTCATCAGCTCCGGGGCGCGCTGGCGGAACTCGCGCAGCAACCGGCGCGGGCTGTAGCGCTCGCGCAGGATCTTCCCAAGCACCGGGCTGGCCACCGCCCAGATGTCCAGCTGCGGATCCAGCTGCCGGCCCACGCCCTCGATGTTGAGCAGGGTCTTCTGCAGCAGGATCAGCTGCGGCTGCAAGGTCAGTTCGTAGCGCTGCGCGGTGCGGAACAGCTTGGCCAGCACCTCGGCCAGCGAGACCTCGCTCAGTGGCCGGGTGAAGTACGGCTCGCACACCGCGCGCGCCGCCGCCTCCAGTTCCTCGATCCGCACCGTGGCCGGCATCCAGCCCGCCTCCACGTGCAACTCGGCGATGCGGCGGTAGTCCTGGCGGAAGATCGCCATGAAGTTCTCGGCCAGGTAGTACTGGTCGCGCGGCGACAGCTGGCCGACGATGCCGAAGTCCAGGGCGATGAAGCGTGGGTCGTGGCGCCGCGCCGGGTCGGCATCGACCCAGATGTTCCCCGAGTGCGCGTCGGCGTGGAAGAAGTTGTCGCGGAACACCTGGGTGTAGAACACCCGCACGCCCTTGGCCGCCAGCACCTTGCGGTCGATGCCTGCGGCATCCAGCGCGGCGATGTCGTCGGAGGGGATGCCGTGCACCCGCTCCATGGTCAGCGCCCGCTGCGCGCTGTGCGACCAGATCACCTCCGGCACGTACAGGTCCGGCGAGTCCTTCCAGAAGCGGCGCATCACCGAGGCGTTGGCGCCCTCGCGCTGCAGGTCCAGCTCGGCGGCCAGGGTGGACTCGATCTCGGCCACCACCGCCTGCGGGCGGATGCGGTCGGCCCGCGGATGGGCGCGGTCGACCAGCGCCGCCAGCGAGCGCAGCAGGGCGAGGTCGGCGTCGATCTGGCGCTCGATGCCCGGGCGCAGCACCTTGACCACCACCTCGCGGCCGTCGTGCAGGCGCGCAGCGTGCACCTGGGCGATCGAGGCCGAGGCCAGCGGGCGGGTGTCGAAGCCGGCGAACGCGGCCTCCACCGGCCGCCCCAGCGCCTGCTCGACGATGGCCCGCGCCGCCTGGCCGTCGAACGGCGCCACCTGGTCCTGCAGCAGGGACAGCTCCGCCGCGATGTCCGCCGGCAGCAGGTCGCGGCGGGTGGACAGGATCTGCCCGAACTTGACGAAGATCGGTCCCAGTTCCTGCAGCGCCAGGCGCAGGCGCATGCCGCGCGGCTGCGAGGCCACGTCGGCCGCCGCTCGCGGCACGAACGGCTTGGCCAGGCGCAGCCAGCGCTCGGCCGGGGTGCCTTCCAGCAACGCGTCCAGCCGGTAGCGCAGCACCACCCGGGCGATGCGCCAGGCGCGCAGCGCGGCCCTCATGGCGCGCCTCCGGGCACGCGCAGGCGGGCGACGCGCGCGGCCAGGCGCTCGACGTCGTCGCGGACCGCATCGACCTCGTCGTTGAACGCGGCCAGCTCGGCGCGGCCGACCACGTCGCGCGATTCCTCCACCAGGTATTCGGCACCGGAACGCGCCAGGCCGCCGGCCAGCCCGCGCGCGCCGCGCAGGGCCGCGGCCGCGGCATTGGCCAGCTGCACGCCCAGCACCGGGCCGAACAGCTCCACGAACGGCTGCTGCCAGTCCGGCTCGAAGCCGGAGGCCAGCTTCTGCAGGCGCCGTGCCAGGTCGGCGTCGCCGGACACGTGCAGGCGCCCGGCGGGCTTGCCGCGCGCGGCGGCGGCCAGGAACGGCAGCTGGCCGAGCAGGCCGCCGATGGTTCCGCGCACGGCCAGGTCGGCCTCGCGCAGCGGCGGGCCGACCTGCAGGTAGCGGTCATGCACGCGGATTTCCAGCGCCAGCGCCGGGCGCTCCAGGGTCAGGGAAACGCTGCGACCGTCCAGCTGCGCCAGCGCGGCGAGGGTATCCGGGTCCAGCGCCGCGGCACGGTTGAGCGCCGCTTCCAGGGCGCGTCCGGCCAGCGGCTTGAGGGCATCGAGGGGGCTTGGCATGCGGCCATTCTAGCGGTCGCGGCGGCGCCGCACCGGAAAACCCGGGGTCCGGATACGATACGGGCGCAGCCAGTGGCCACGCCCGTGCTGGGGTTCCGGCGGCGCCAGGGGCGCCGGCGCGGACTAGACCCGCCTGCCGCGCAGCAGCGAGATCGCACCCAGGATCAGGAACACGACGAACAGGATCCAGGCGATGTTGGTGGCGGCGCCGGCGATGCCGCTGAAACCCAGCAGGGCGGCGATCACGGCGATGACGAAAAACACGACGGCGTAATGGAGCATCTGGGCATTCCTCGGGGTGGCGCCGCGGGGGGCGGTCGAGCGGCATGCTGCCCAAGCGCCGGTCGTGATCAGGTGACGGATGCGCCCTGTTGCCAGCTGGCCTTCAGCCTGATGATTCCCTCGTCAAAACCGACCCTTGGCACGTAGCCGAAGTCGCGCCGCGCCGGCTCCATGCTGTACCAGTGCGCGGTGGCCAGCTGCTCGGCGAGGAAGCGTGTCATCGGCGGCTCGCTGCGCAGGCGCAGCAGCGGCCACAGCCGCTCGCACACCGCACCGATGCGGTACGCCGTCTTGAACGAAATGCTGCGCGTGACCGGCGGCGCACCGGCGGCCTGCAGCAGGCGGTTGAGCACCTCGCGGATCGGCAGCGGTTCGCCGTTGGAGATGAAGTACGCCTTGCCGGCGCAGGCCGCATCCGGCGCCAGGCGGTCCAGCGCGTCCAGGTGCGCCTGGGAGGCGTTGTCGATGTAGGTGGTGTCGACCAGGTTGGAGCCGTCGCCGACCAGGCGCAGGCGCCCGACATGCGCGCGTTCGACCAGGCGCGGCAGGATCTGCGGATCGCCCGGGCCCCAGATCAGGCGCGGGCGCAGCGCGACCACCGCCAGCTCCGGTCCGTTGGCCGCCAGCGCCTCCTGCTCGGCGATGGCCTTGGTCGCCGCGTACGGCGCCTGGAAATCCTCGCCGTAGGGCACTTCGTCCGCGCCCAGGCCTTCCACCGGATGGGTGGCGCGATGGGTGACGCTGGGCGTGGAGGTGTAGACCAGCCGCTGCACGCCATTGGCGCGGCAGGCGGCAATCACGTTGCGGGTGCCGACCACGTTGGCCTGGTAGTAGCTGTCGTAGCTGCCCCAGGCGCCGGCCTTGGCGGCGTTGTGCAGCACCGCGTCCATGCCCGCCACCGCCCGCGCGACCGCGGCCGCGTCGGCCAGGTCGCCAAGGTGCTGGACCACGCCCATCGCCTGCAGCGCGGGCGAATGGCTGCGCTGGAAGCTGTGCACCGCATGGCCGCGCGCCAGCAGCGCGCGGCACAGGGCCTGGCCGAGGAAGCCTCCGCCACCGGTCACCAGCACCTTCATCGGGCCTTCTCCAGTTGCCGGGCCGCCCATGCGGCGAGCTTCTCGCGTCCGATCTTGGCGTTGTGGCGGATGTCGACCGGGAACGCGGGATGGCGCAGGAAGCGGCCGATGCGCGCGGTCTGCGGGGTACGGCTGCCAAGCATGCGCAGTTCCTCGGCGATGCGCTCGAACTCGGTGGCGCGCACGCCGCGGGCCAGTTCCACGCACAGCACCGGAACCTGCGCCCCGGGCGCGCCCACGCCTACCAGCGCGGTGCGGCGCACGCGCGGATGCACGTTGAACACCGGCTCGACCTGCTCGGTGTACAGCGGGCCCTGCTCGGTCTCCACGCGCTGGGTCTTGCGCCCGCAGAACCACAGCCGGCCGTGTTCGTCGAAATAGCCCACGTCGCCCATGCGGTGCACGACGCGGGTGCTGCCGTCGGCCAGGGCCTCGCGGATCTTGGCCGCGCGGGTGGCGGCCTCGCGGTTGAAATAGCTGTCGGTGGCGGTCGGGCCGGCGACGGTGATCTCGCCCACTTCGCCCACGCCCAGCACGCGCGCCTGGCTCCAGCTTTCGATCGGGCCGTCGTCCACGGCGATGATGCGCACCTCGTTGGGCGCCACCGGGCGGCCCACGCAGGTGCCGGCGCCGGCCTCGGTGGCGGCGCGGGTTTCCTGCAGCTCGCGGCCCTCGATCACCGCCACCGGCAGGCACTCGGTGGCGCCGTAGGGCGTCCAGAACTGCGCATCGGCCGGCAGCAGCGCGCGGATCTTCTCCACCACCTCCGGCGGCACCGGCGCGCCGGCGGAAGTGGCGCGGCGCACGGTGGGCAACGGCGCACCATGGTCGGCCAGCACCCGCATCAGCGCCGGCGAACCGAACAGCTGGGTCACGCCGAAGCGCGCGATCGCATCGTGCAGGCGGCGCGGGTCGGCCTCGGCCGGGCGGGTCGGATCCATGTCCGGGATCACCGAGGTCAGGCCCAGGGCCGGATCGAACAGGGCGAACGGCGGGAAGGTCGGCAGGTCCACGCCACCGGGCTCGATGCCGAAGGCCTCGCGCATCAGCGCGATCTGGGCGACGAAGTGGCGGTGGCGGTAGACCACGCCCTTGGGCACGCCGGTGGAGCCGCTGGTGAACAGGATCGCGGCGACCTCGTCCGGAGCGGTGTCGGCCAGCTGCGGGCCGGCACCCTGGCCGGCGCGCTCGACCGCGGCCAGGGTGGTCCCGCCCCAGCCCATGCGGGTGCCCACCGTGACCAGCTTCCTCGCCGACGGCGCCCAGCCCAGCAGGCGCCGGGCCACGTGCGCCAGCGGGATGCCGATGAAGGCCTCGGCGCGGGCCTCGTCCAGGCACTGCTTCAGCGCGCGGCGGTCGATGCCCGGGTCCACCAGCACCGGCACCGCCCCGGCCTTGAACAGGGCGAACATCACCAGGAAGAACTCCGGCGAGGGCCGCACCATCACCACCGTGCGCACGCCGCGGCCGATGCCGTGCGCGGCCAGGCCGGCGGCGAGCGCATCGCTGCGGGTGTCCAGGGTGCGGTAGTCGAGGACCACGTCGTAGCGGGCCAGGCCGCGGCCGGAGGCGCGCTTGCCGGGGCAGCGGATCGCGGGCTGGTCGGGACGCTCGGCGGCCAGCCGCGGCAGCGCCGCGGCGATGTTGCAGGGGCTGGAAGTCATGCGGGGATTATCCCACGCGCGTGCCCACCGCCCGGCGCCACTTCGCCGCCGCCACCGGATGCGGCAGAATCGCGCCTCCCGCAACTGCAGCCGCGCAAGGCCCGGCCCGCCCCCCATGCATCCCTGCCTCACCTGTGGCGCCTGCTGCACCCAGTACCGGGTCGCCTTCCACTGGATGGAATCGGATGAAGTGACCGAAGGGGGCGTACCCGCCGCACTGACCCAGCGCCTGGACGCGCACCGCCTGTGCATGCGCGGCACCTACGGCCCGCCGGTGCGCTGCGTGGCGCTGGACGCGGACATCGGGGTGTACTCGCGCTGCACCATCCACCCCAACCGGCCCTCGGTATGCCGCGAGGTGGATGCGTCCTGGGAATTCGGCGCCGCCAGCTCGCAATGCGACCGCGCCCGCATCGCCCACGGCCTGCCACCGCTGACCCCGGCCGACTGGACCTGGCGCGAAGCCGCCAGCAACGACGACGGCGAACCGGACGACAGCGGCAACAGCCCGAACTCGCCGCCGGTCACGCCAATCGCGGCCTAGGCGGCTGCATCGCAACGGACGCCATCCCGCATTGCGGGAAGGCAGGGATTCGCCGCATGGATTTTCCTGCGGCGCGGGCTAGCCCGCGCAGGGAAAGCCGGCCCGTGGTCCGCTCAGGCCAGCGGATTGGCGTCGAGGAAGGCGCGGATCGCCGGCACCAGCACTTCGTGCCTGTCTTCCAGCACGTAGTGGCCGGCGTCCTCGAACGCATGCACCTGCGCGCGCGGCAGGTCGGCGCGGAAGCGCTCGAGGAAGTGGTGGTCGAACACGAAATCCTTCAGGCCCCAGCCGATGAAGGCCGGGCGGTCGGCGAAGGACGGCAGCGCCTTGCCGGCCGCTTCCAGCAGCGGCCAGGCCTTGTCGCCGGGGCGCAGCGGGATGTCCTGCATGAAGCGGATGGTGGAGATGCGGTTCTTCCACGAGTCGTAGGGAGCCACGTAGGCACGGCGCACGTCGGCCGGCATCTTCCGCTCCACGCCGAAGTACGAGGCGCCGGCGGAGAAGGCGTTGAACGCGCGGATGATGACTTCGCCGACGAAGTAGTCGCGGCCCAGCGCGATCTGCCAGGGCATCTGCTTGGCCGCCGGCATCGGGAACGCGGCGGTATTGAGGACCACCAGGCGCTTGACCTGGGCCGCATGCGACAGCGCCCAGCCGAAGCCGATCATCCCGCCCCAGTCGTGCACGGCCAGGGTCACCGGGGTGGCGTCGTCGACCCCGGCATGGCGCAGCAGCGCCTCCAGGTCGTCCACCCGCGACTGCAGCGTGTAGTCGTAGCGCGGCGAGGCGGTGGGGCGGTCGTCCGGCTTGTCCGACAGGCCCATGCCGACGTGGTCGGGGACGATGCAGCGGTAGCGGTCGGCCAGCCCGGCCACCAGGGTGCGCCAGTAGTAGCTCCACGACGGGTTGCCATGCAGCATCACCACGACTTCGCCGTCGCGCGGGCCCTCGTCCAGGTAGGACATGTGGATGCCGGGCCGGACTTCGAAGCGGCGGCGGTGCTCGGGGTAGCCGGGGAACTGGGACACGGGCAGCAGGTTCGCGCGGAAACCGCGCATTGTAGGCCAGCGCGGACCCGCCACGGCCCCGCCGCGGCCCGCCAGGGACTACCATGCACGCCCCTCCACCGTTCCAGCCGCCATGGCCACGCCCCCACCCTATCTCGACGACGCGCAGATCGAACGCCTCTCCACCCTGCTTGAACAGCGCGCCGTGCCCTTCCGCGGCTTCAACCTGGAGGCGCTGGACGGCTTCCTGTCGGCCCTGGCGGTGGCACCTGCGCCGGTGCCGCCGGAGGAATGGCAGCCGGTGGTCTGGGGCGGCAAGCTGCCCAGCTGGGGCAGCCCGGAGGAGGCCGAAGAGGTCCAGGCCCTGCTGCAGGGCCACTGGAACATGTGCGTGGCCCGCGCCCGCCAGGGCGAGGACCTGCCGGAACACCTGCTGCCGCTGATGTGGCTGCCCGAGGACCCGGAAAGCGCGGACGAGGCCCTGGCCGAGGACGAACTGGACGTGGGCCGGGAATGGGCGCTGGGCTTCTTCGAGGGCGCGGCCCTGCGCGAGGAGGCCTGGGACCGCTGGCTGGACGAGCACGAGTGGATCGAGGAGATCTTCGACCTGCTCGAGCGCCTGGCCTCCGGCGAGGTGGTCGATCCGGAACACCCGGAGAAGGAGCCGGTGCCGCTGGCCTACCGCGAGCGCCTGGACATCGTCATGGACCTGCCGGGCATGCTGGCCGACCTCAACCACCAGCACATCGCCGAACAGACTCCGCGCACCCCGATCCGCCGCGAGGACGGCCCCGGCCGCAACGATCCCTGCCCCTGCGGCAGCGGCAAGAAGCACAAGAAGTGCTGCGGCGCCGGCTGAGGCCGCGCCGCCCCCCCGGCCCCGGCAGCGATGCCGGACGCCGGAAAAGCAAAGGGCCGGCAGAGCCGGCCCTTTGTCATGCGGGGCAGGAGTGGGCTACCACACCACCTCGGCCATCGAGCAGTTCAGGCCCGAGCCGATGCCCAGCAGGGCGATCCGGTCGCCCTTCTTCAGGCGCCCCAGTTCCTTGAGCTTGCTCAGCACGATCGGCACCGAGGCCGGGCCGATGTTGCCGTGTTCGCCGAAGATGGTCATGACCTTCTTCGGATCCACGCCCAGCGACTTGATGAAGGCCTTGGTGTGCGGGCGGCTGACCTGGTGGATCACGAACTGGTCCAGCTCGTCCACCGCCCAGCCCAGCGCCTGCTTGGCCGCGGCGAAGGTCTTGGTGGCCAGCTTGATGCCCTCGATCAGCAGCAGGCGGGTGTCGGTGACCATGCGGTCGAGGTTGCCGCGGCACAGCTGGTTGAACTCGGTGGCCGAACGGGTCACGCCGCCCTTGTAGCGCGGGGCATCCGGGGCCAGTTCGCGGCGGCACAGGACCATGGCCGCGGCGCCGCAGCCCAGGGTCAGGGCCGCCATCTCGTCGCGGAATTCCTGCTCGGTCACGTCCGGGGCGCTCATGCGCTCCAGGGTCTTCTCGTACACCAGGTTGGCGGTCTCGCCGTCCACCACCAGGGCGTAGTCGATCTCGCCGCGCTCGAGCATGCGCGCGGCGATGTCCATGCCGTTGATGAAGGCCAGGCAGGCGTTGGCGACGTCGAAGGTCATGCACTCCTCGGACACGCCCAGGTTGCCGGAGACGATGGAGGCAGTGGACGGCTCCAGGTAGTCGCGGCTGACCGAGGTGTTGACCAGCAAGCCGATCTTCTCCACGCCGATGCCGGCGTCCTCGAGCGCCTTGCGCGCAGCCATGGTCGCCACGTCGGAGGCCGTCATGCCGTCATCCCACAGGCGGCGGGCATGGATGCCGGCGATGTCGCCCAGCACGTCCACCCGGATGCCGAGGCGGTCCAGGGTCGGCTTCAGGCGCGCGTTGATTTCCTCCGAGGTCAGGGTATGCGGCGCATCGATATGCGCCAGCCCCGCGATCGAGACGTTCTTGAAAAGCATGGCTAGACCACGCCGGTAAGGCGAAAGGGGCGTCGATTCTACCGGTTGCCCGCCTTCACCGCACCTTTACGTACGGGGCGGGGCGTGCCCCGTTCAGGGACACTGCCAGGCGGCGAAGCGCTGGGTCCCGCCGGCCGGCTCGCCCAGCGGCTGGACCACGTTGGCCCCGACCCCCGGGGCCTCGTTGCGGGCCAGGCTCTCCAGCTCGTCGCGGACCTTGACCTGGTCGCGCTGGTAGAAGCCCACGCTGTGCTTGACCGAGACCTCGACCTCGCCCTGGCGGGTGCAGCCGGCCGGGGCCGCCCCGGCGGCGATCACGCGCACGGCCTTGCCCTGGGGCTGCAAGGGCACCCAGGTGCAGGCGGCCAGCGGGAGGACGAGCAGGAGGGAGGCGGCGGCAAGGCGCATGCGGGTCTTCCGGGAAGGTGAAGGCAGGCCGGAAAGCCTGCCATGGTTCGGTGCAACAGGGGGACAACCGCCGGCGCCGCCCGTCGGGACGGCGCCGGCGCACGGGTCAGCGCGCGACCGGGCGACCGTCGGCGTCGATCACGTGGACCGGGCCGAGCTTGAGCGCGCGCACCGGCTGCTCGACCTGCTTGAGGTCGCCCACCACAACCCAGACCAGCTTGTCCGGATCCAGGGTGGCGGCCGCCTGCTGCACCTGCTCCACGGTCAGCGCCTCGATCCGGGCCTTGCGCCGGAACACCCAGTCGTCCGGGCGGTCGTAGCGGACGATGCCACCGATGGTGCCCAGCACCGCGCGCGCGGTTTCGTAGGCACCGGGCAGGCTGCGGATCTCGGTGGCCTGGATCTTGGCCACCTCGGCCGGGGTCGGCGGCTTGCGCCCGCCGACGTACTCGCGCACCTCGCGGTCCAGCTCGGCCAGGGCCTCGGCGGTCTTGTCGATCTGCACCGGGGCAAAGGCCATCCACGGCCGCTGGCCCAGGGCCTGGGTGGTGAAGCTGTAGGCGCCGTAGGCCCAGTGCTTGTCCTCGCGCAGGTTCATGTTCAGGCGCGAGGAGAACTCGCCGCCCAGCACCGAGTTGGCGAAGTCGAACACGATGGTCGACGGGTCCTTGGTCGAGGGCACGACCTGGCCCGCGAGGATGGTGGCCTGCACCGCGCCGGGCTGGTCGATCAGGTACACCGCCGCCGCCTGCGGACGCTCCACCTCCGGGATGGCGTCGACCGCGGCCGGGGCCGGGGCGGCCGCCTTCCAGTCGCCGAAGTGGCGCTCCAGCAGCGGCACGATCTCCTCCAGGGTGGTATCGCCGACCACGATCAGGGTGGCGCCGTCCGGGCGCACCCACTGCGCGTGGAAGGACTGCAGGTCCTCGCGGGTCAGCGAGGCGATGGATTCCTCGGTGCCGGTGCCGCTGAACGGGATCGCGTAGGGGTGGCCCTGGCCGTACAACAGCGGCGGCAGCACGCGCATGGCCGCGCCGTTGGGGCGCGCCTTCTCCTGGGCGATGCCGGCCAGCCAGGTGGCGCGCACGCGTTCGATCTCCTTCTGCTCGAAGCGCGGGCGGCGGACCATGTCGGCGAACAGCTGCAACGACGCGTCCAGGTTTTCCTTCAGCGCCGACAGGTAGGCGTTGCCGCCGTCCAGGGTGGCGCCGGCGCCGAGCACCGCGCCCAGCGACTCGGCGCGGTTGGCGAAGCCCAGCGCGTCCAGCTCGCCGGCGCCCTCGTCGAGCATGGCCATGGTGAAGCTGGAGGTGCCCAGCTTGCGGCCCAGGTCGGCGGCGAAGCCGCCCTTGAACTCGTAGCTCAGCTGCACCACCGGCACCGCGTCGCGGCGGGCCAGGATCACCTGGGTGCCGTTGCTGAGCGTGGCCCGCTCCAGCGCCGGGAATTTCAGGTCCGGGAAGCGGTCGGGCATGGGCACGCCCTTGCTGCGGTCCACCTGCGGCTTCAGCGCGCGGTACTTGCGGTCCGGCGGCGGCAGCTTGAACGGCTCCGGGGTCGGCGACGGTTCCTCGGCCAGCGCCTGGCGCTCGCCCGGCAGCACCACCAGGGTGTGCGAACCCTCGCCCAGCCAGGTGCGGCCGGCCTCGCGCACTTCCTCGACGGTGGCGTTGGCGACCACCTCCAGGGCGTCGCGGAAGCAGCCGGGGTTGCCGGTGTACACCGCGCACTCGGCCAGGGCGTCGGCCTTGCCGCCGAAGCCGCCGATGCGCTCGATCCCGCGCACCACCGAGGCCTTGGTCATGATCTTGGCCTGGCCCAGCTCCTCGGCGGTCGGCCCCTCGGCCAGCAGGCGCGCGATTTCCTCGTCCAGCGCCTTCTCCACCTGCGCCGGGTCCACGCCCTGGCGCACGTCGGCGGTGACGTAGAAGGTGGAGGCCAGCTCGAACGGCAGCACGTAGGCGCTGACCTTGTCGGCCAGCTTGTCCTCGAATACCAGGCGGCGGTCCAGGCGCGAGCCGCGGCTGCCGCCCAGCACCTGGGCCAGCAGCTGCAGCCGCTCCAGGTCCGGCTTGCCGTATTGTTCCACGCTCCAGGCGCGGTAGATGCGCGCCTGCGGGACCTTGTCCTCCATCGTCTCGCGCGTGGTCGCGCGCTTCACCGGGCCGGCCTGGATCCGCTCCAGGGTCGGGCCGGCGGGGATGTGGCCGAAGTAGCGGGTGACCTTCTCGCGCGCGGTCTTCACGTCGATGTCGCCGGCCAGCACCAGCACCGCGTTGTTCGGGCCGTACCAGGCACGGAACCACTGCTTCACGTCCTCCAGCGAGGCCGCGTTGAGGTCGTTCATCGAGCCGATCGTGCTGTGGTGGTACGGGTGGTCCTTGGGGTACAGCGCGCGGTAGATCAGGTCGTCGGCCTGGCCGTAGGGCTGGTTCTCGCCCTGGCGCTTCTCGTTCTGGACCACGCCGCGCTGCTCGTCCAGCACCTTCTGGTCGATCGCGCCGAGCAGGTGGCCCATGCGGTCGGACTCCATCCACAGCGCCAGGTCCAGCGCGGTGGTGGGCACGTTCTGGAAGTAGTTGGTGCGGTCCAGCCAGGTGGTGCCGTTCATGTCGGTGGCGCCGACCAGCTCGAACGGCTCGAAGTACTCGCCGCGGTGGTTCTCCGAGCCGTTGAACATCAGGTGCTCGAACAGGTGGGCGAAGCCGCTGCGGCCGGCCGGTTCGTCCTTGCTGCCGACGTGGTACCAGATGTTCACCGCCACGATCGGCGCCTTGCGGTCGGTGTGCACCACCACGCGCAGGCCATTGGGCAGGGTGAACTCCTCGTACGGGATCAGCACCTCGCTGCCGGCCGCGGGACGGGTGGCGGCATCCGCCGGGGCCAGTCCGGCGACCCCGAAGGTGGCGGTGATGGCCATGGCCAGGGCCGCGGCGAGCGGCCTGCGCGTGATCCTCATCGTGACGCTCCCTGTGCTGTGATTGGTGCGCCGATGCTAGCCGCCACGGGCGGCCTTTACACTAGGCCACAAGCCATCCCGGCCGGAGCGGACACGGACATGCGCCACTGCCTGGTCACCGGGGCCAACCGCGGCCTCGGCCTGGAGTTCACCCGCCAGCTGCTGGCGCGCGGCGCGCGCGTGGTCGCCACCGCCCGCCATCCCGGCCGCGCCGCCGCGCTCAATGCCCTGGCCGGGGATTACCCCGGGCGCCTGCACGTGCTGCCGCTGGACGTGGCCGCCGCGCGCAGCCGCGGGGAACTGGCGCGCGAACTGGCGCTGGTGCTGGACGGCCAGCCGCTGGACCTGCTGCTCAACAACGCCGGCGTGCTGCACGGCGGCGAGCGCTTCGGCCAGGTGGCCGAGGCCGACCTGGAAACCAGCCTGCGCACCAACGCCATCGGCCCGTTCCTGCTGGTGCAGGCGCTGGCGGACCTGCTGGCCGACGGCGGCATCGTCGCCAACCTGTCCTCGGAGATCGGCTCGCTGGCGCTGCGCCGCGAGGTCCGCACCCCCAGCTACGCCATCGGCAAGGCCGCGCAGAACATGGGCACGGTGCTGCTGTCCCGGGCGCTGCAGCCGCGCGGCATCCGTGTGGTGGCCCTGCATCCGGGCTGGGTGCGCACCGACATGGGCGGCGAGCGCGCCCCGGCCCTGCCGGCGGAGGCCGCCGCCGCGCTGCTGGCGGTGCTGGACCGCCTGGGCCCGGACGACAGCGGCCTGTTCCTCGGCCCCGACGGCGCGGTCCTGCCCTGGTGAGAACGGTTGCCCGGGCCCGGCCGGCCGCTACGAAGGCGGCGGCCGCAACCGGAAGCACGCATCCGGCCTGAGGCTGCAATCCGCTCCGGCGCCCGACCCCGGCCCTCCCGGTTCCTGCCGTACCTCCGCTTTCCCCGGCCAGGCCGCGCGGCCTGGCGACGGGCGCACGACCACCCCGTCGGCTGGCGCTCCACGCCCTGCGCCGGCAGCTGCACGGGGCCAGCGCTGCGGCCGGCCCTGGCGGCGACACGCCACCGGCTTCCAGGCCGTTCCGGTCCCTGATTTCGGCCCTGCTGCGGCCTGCGGACCGGTGACCACGACCCTCGTCCGCATCCCTGTCCGGCGCGGTGTCCGCCCCGTGCGGACGTCCGCGCCGTCCCGCGGACACCGGGTCAGAAATCCAACCAATTGATCTGAAAGAAGAAATTCTTGGAACGCGACGTGCTTTGTACAGCTTTCCCCGGAAGCACTCCGAGGGTTGCTGAATAAATGCTGAAGCAGCGTTCCGGAGCCCCATCTTCTCCTTGCACCCTCTGCTTAGGTGTACTACATTACTACCACACCACTGATCAACGACACCGGAGCACACGATGAACGCCAAGACCCTTGCCGCCTCGTTGGCCCTTGCCCTCGCCGCGACGCCTGCCCTTGCCGCCGAGACCCCGCGCGTCGACCACATCGTCGACCTGCCGGCGGTCGAGGTCCGCCCGGATCCGGCCCTGCGCGCCGAGCTGGCCGCCAACCGCATCGTCGACCTGCCCGCCGTCGTGGTCCGCCCGACCACCGCGCAGAAGGCCGAATACCTGGCGGTGCAGGCCATGCAGGGCCGCATCGTCGACCTGGCCACGGTCTACGTCCGCCCCACCGCCGAGCAGCTGGCCGAGCGCGCCGCGATCGTCGCCCGCGAGCAGGCCGAGGCCCTGGC
This sequence comes from Pseudoxanthomonas sp. GW2, assembly GCF_000283075.1. Lineage (NCBI taxonomy): Bacteria > Pseudomonadati > Pseudomonadota > Gammaproteobacteria > Lysobacterales > Lysobacteraceae > Pseudoxanthomonas > Pseudoxanthomonas sp. GW2. The sequence goes on along the minus strand of NZ_ALIP01000138.1, from coordinate 10,415 downwards.
CGTGCGGGTCGGCAACACCCTGGCCGGGCAGGCCCAGGCCCACGTCGGCGGCCTGGCCGCGATGGGTAACTGAGTGCGGGCCGCGGAAGACACCGGCGGACGCGGCGCAGGCCGCAAGGCGCTCCAGCGCCCCGTCCGCCGGCACGTCTAGAATCCGCGGATGCCAGCCCCCGTTTTCGACGTCCTGCTCTACCAGCCCGAGATCCCGCCCAACACGGGCAACGTGATCCGCCTCTGCCCCAACACCGGCGCCCGCCTGCACCTGATCGAGCCGCTCGGCTTCAGCATGGAAGACCGGCAGCTGCGCCGCGCAGGCCTGGACTACCACGAATACGCCAGCGTGCAGGTCCATCCCGACCTCGCCACCGCGCTGGAACGCATCTCCCCCCGACGCCTCTTCGCCCTGAGCACCCGCGGCCAGGTCCGCCACGACCAGCCGGCCTATGCCGACGGCGACGCCTTCCTGTTCGGCTGCGAGACCCGCGGCCTGCCCGACGCGGTCCTGGAAGCGGTGCCGGAAGCACAGCGCCTGCGCCTGCCGATGCGCCCGGGCAACCGCAGCCTCAACCTGTCCAACGCCGTGGCCGTGCTCGTGTTCGAGGCCTGGCGCCAGCACGGGTTCGCCGGCGGCAACTGATTCCGCCGCAGCCCGGGTCCAGCGCGATCCGCCCCGCGATCCCCCCGCGCCGGAGCCGGCATCGCATCCGCTGGCGGTGACAACCATGTCAACGTTGTCAGCATATCGCCAAGGCCAGGACAGAAGCTGTCCTGGCCGATGCCTCGCCGGGACATCCACCGGCCATTCCCGGTCCACCCGGGAAACGCCCGGACAACCCCCCGGACATATCGCGAATCCTGCTGATTTTCCAGCAGTTGTGGCGCGCATGCGGAAATCCATGTTGCACGGCAACAGCCAGGAAGGGTGTTAGCGCTACATCCTTCCTGGATTGACCGATTTTGCGTTTTTCGCTTGACAACGCTGTCACCTGACATCCAAATCCGGCCCCGTCGGGCGCATGGCGCCTGTCCACCCAACACAACGCCGAGAGAGAGGGGAAGGATCCATGAAGCGTTCCCGTGTAGCCGCGCCGCCGCGCCGCCGCCTGCTGAGCACCGCCCTGCTGGTGGCGCTGGCGCCGCCCGCCACCCAGGCCCTGGCCCAGGAGGCCCCCGCCACCGACCAGGTGAGCGAACTGGATACGGTCGTGGTGACCGGCATCCGCGCCAGCCTGGCGTCCTCGATGAACCTCAAGCGCGACGCCCAGGGCGTGGTCGACGGCATCGTCGCCGAGGACATCGGCAAGTTCCCCGACACCAACCTGGCCGAGGCCCTGCAGCGCATCAGCGGCGTGTCCATCGACCGCACCAGCAGCGGCGAGGGCTCCAAGGTCACCGTGCGCGGCATCAGCCCGGACTACAACCTGGTGTTGCTCAACGGCCGGCAGATGCCGGCGTCCAACCTCGGCCCGGGCGGCGGCGGCACCTCCAACTCGCGCTCGTTCGACTTCGCCAACCTGGCGGCCGAGGCGATCTCGGCGATCGAGGTCCACAAGACCGGGCGGGCCGAACTCCCCACCGGCGGCATTGGCGCCACCCTCAACGTGAAGACCGCCCGCCCGCTGGACATCGGCCAGTTCCTCGGCAGCGTGGGGCTCAAGGCGGTGCACGACACCTCGGTCGACAACCTGCCGCGCAGCTTCGCCGGCAGCAAGTTCACCGGCGAGCTGTCCGGCATCTTCAGCCAGACCTTCGCCGACAACACCTTCGGCGTCATGGTCAGCGGCAGCTACCAGGAACGCGACTCCGGCTTCTCGCAGGCCTCGGTGGCCGACGGCTGGCTGACCTTCCCCGGCGACGATGCCACCAGCGGCACCCGCCTGCCGCTGCCGGGCGAGCCCGGCTACGAACGCATCCAGAACCGTCCCGGCCCCGACGACATCTATGCGCGGCCGCAGAACACCGGCTACAGCGTCAACGGCGTCCAGCGCCAGCGCACCAACGGCAACATCACCCTGCAGTGGGCGCCCAGCGACGCGGTCACCGCGACGCTGGACTACAACTACATGGAGAACAAGGTCCAGCAGCAGCGCAGCGAGCTGTCGGTGTGGTTCAACTACCAGCCCGGCGACAGCTCCTGGACCGACGGCCCGGTGGCCGCGCCGACCTGGTACTCGGAGGACATCCCGGCCGGCAACAGCGACCTCTCCATGGGCGGCATGCGCCTGGCCACGAAGAACAGCGGCGATTCGCTGGGCTTCAACGTGGAATGGGAAGTCAACGACGCCCTGGGCCTGGAGTTCGACTACCACAAGGCCAAGGCCGAATCGCGCCCCGACGGTCCGTATGGCTCGGCCGGCGTGCTTGGCGTGGCCGCGTTCGTGCGCGGCACCACCTCGGTGGACTACACCGGCGAGATCCCGATCGTGAACGTGGTCCTGCCGCCGGGCATGGACGAAGTCGGTCCGGCCGACGCGGTGGTCACCGGCTCGGTGTTCCAGAACAGCTACAACCGCTCGGAGGTCGAGCAGTTCCAGGTACGCGGACGGTTCGAGTTCGGCGACTACTCCGGGCTGGATTTCGGCGTGTCCGCCACCGAGGTCGACAACCGCACCGCGGCCTCGGTGATGCAGGCCGACAACTGGGGCGGCCTCGGCAGCCCGGGCGACTACGACGATGGCATCTGGTACCTGGACCACATGTCGCGCTACTTCGACGCCTTCGGCAACTCCGGCGACCCGCGCTGGAGCGACGGCTTCCTGGTGTTCGACTTCGAACGCCTGCGCCAGCGCGCGGCGCAGATCCCGCAGCCGGACGGCCAGCCCTGCCCGTCCTGCTACCAGATGCGCCCGGACTACACCGACGACCTGCGCACCACCGAGAAGACCCGCAGCGCCTACCTGCAATGGACCAACACCTTCGACTGGTCCATGCCCCTGGACGTGGCGGTGGGGGTGCGCTACGAGAAGACCGAGGTGGAGTCGTCGGCGCTGGTGCGCATCCCCACCGGCATCAGCTGGGTGGCGGCCAACGAGATGTACGTGCAGTACGCCGACGAGCAGGGCTTCACCACGCTGGACGGCGAGTACGACTACTTCCTGCCCAACCTCGACCTGGCCCTGCACATCCGCGACGACCTGGTGCTGCGCGGCAGCTTCAGCGAGACCATCGGCCGCCCGGGCTGGCAGGACATCCAGGGCGGCCAGCGCCTGGACAACATCGTGCGTACCATCGGCGGCAACGGCAGCCGCGGCAACCCCGCGCTGGAACCGCTGGAATCGCGCAACTTCGACCTGTCGCTGGAGTGGTACTACGGCGAGGCCAGCTACGTGTCCGCCGGCTATTTCCGCAAGAACGTGCGCAACTTCATCAGCAGCACGGTGCTGCGCGAGTCGCCGTTCGAGCTGCACACGCCGGTGGGCGGCGCCTACTGGAACGAGGCCACCTCCACCGGCGGTTGCGGCCAGACCGACCTGCCCTGCATCCGCGACTACATCTTCGCCAACTTCGACGGCCAGCCCGGCGTGGCCTACACCGGCCTCAACTCGGCCGGGCAGATGACCGGCAGCATCGAAGGCCTGCCCGGCGATCCGGTGGCGCAGTTCGACATCACCGTGCCGGTGAACCAGCGCCGCGACCACGTCGACGGCTTCGAGCTGAGCATCCAGCACGTGTTCGGCGAAACCGGCTTCGGCCTGGCCGCCAACTTCACCAAGGTGGATTCGGGGCTGACCTTCGACAACGCCAGCCTGGAGACCCAGTACCCGATGGTGGGCCTGAGCGATACCGCCAACCTGGTCGCGTTCTACGACAAGGACCGGTGGCAGGTGCGCGCGGCGTACAACTGGCGCGACAAGTTCTTCAACGGCATCGGCGGCCAGGGCCCGAATCCGAACTGGACCGAGGAATACGGCCAGCTGGATGCGATCGTCAGTTATTCGGTCACCGACAACCTGGTGCTGAGCCTGGAGGGCATCAACCTGACCGACGAAACCCAGCGCATCCACGCCCGCCACCGCAACATGGTGCGCTACGCCACCCAGACCGGCCCGCGCTACATGTTCGGCCTGCGCTACCGCTTCTGCCCGTGCAGCAACCCGCCGCGCCCTCCCTCCCGGGCGCGGCGGTTTCCGGGTCGCCGGAAGGACCTGGCGACCTTTCTTTCCACCCCCGCGCTGCGGCACGATGCCGCCACGCCCTTCCAGGACCTGGCGCCGTGGACGAACAGGCCATCCATCGCCGACACCCCGCCGGCCCGGCGGGCGGGACGATCCCGGAACTGGAGGGCGCCGCGCCCGGCATGGTGCCCGAGGCGGTGCTGCAGGGATCGCGCCCGCTGGTCCTGCGCGGCCTGGTCGCGCACTGGCCGGCGGTGGCCGCGGCGCGGGAATCGCCCGAAGCCGCCATCGCCTACCTGCGCGGGTGCGAACGCGCGGATGCGCCGCCGGCGGTCGCGACCGTCGGGCCGCCCGATATCGAGGGCCGCTTCTTCTACGACGAGGACCTGGCCGGATTCAATTTCCGCCGCGAGGAGGTGCCGCTGGGCGTGGTCCTGGCCACCCTGCGCAAGTACCTGGCGCACGAGCGGCCCCCGGCAATCTACGTCGCCTCCACCACGCTCGACACCTGGCTGCCGCGGTTCCGCGCGGCCAACGACCTGGCCCTGCCCGGCGCCGAACCGCTGGCCAGCATCTGGATCGGCAACCGCAGCCGCATCGCCGCGCACCAGGACCTGCCGGAGAACATCGCCTGCGTGGTCGCCGGGCGCAGGCGCGTGACCCTGTTCCCACCGCAGCAGCTGCGCAACCTCTACGTCGGTCCGCTGGAATTCACCCCGGCCGGGCAGCCGGTGAGCCTGGTCGATCCGGCCGCCCCGGACCTGCAGCGCTTCCCGCGCTTCGCCGAGGCGCTGCGCCACGCCATGTCCGCCGACCTGGGCCCGGGCGACGCGGTGTTCATTCCCTCGATGTGGTGGCACCACATGGAAGGCCTGGAGGGCTTCAACGTCCTGGTGAACTACTGGTGGCGGCGCGCGCCGGCGTGGATGGACAACCCGGTGGACGCCCTGATGCTGGCCATCGCCAGCCTGCGCGGCCTGCCGCCGGAGCAGCGCGCGCTGTGGCGCGACGCCTTCGAGCACTACGTGTTCGGCTACGACGAGGGGCAGGTGGCCGGCCACCTGCCGCCGGCCGCGCGTGGGGTGCTTGGTCCGCTGGACGAGGCGCGTGCGCGGCGCATCCGGGCCAAGCTGGTGCAACGGCTGCAGCAACGGGGGACCTGATGGACGACGCACGCCTGCCTTCCACCCCCATCCGCCGCGTGGTCATCGCCGGCGGCGGCACCGCCGGGTGGATGGCCGCCGCCGCGCTGGCGCGCACGCTGGGCCGGGTGCTGGACATCACCCTGGTCGAGTCGGAGCAGATCGGCACGGTCGGCGTGGGCGAGGCCACCATCCCGCCGCTACGCACCTTCCACCGCCTGCTGGGCATCGGCGAGCAGGACTACCTGGCCGCGACCCAGGGCACGATCAAGCTGGGCATCTCTTTCGAGAACTGGAGGGCGCAGGGCCACCGCTACATCCACTCCTTCGGCAGCAGCGGCCGCGACCACTGGTCGGCCGGCTTCCAGCACTTCTGGCTGCGCGGCAGGCAGGAGGGCCTGGCCGGCGATTACGCCGACTACTGCATCGAGCTGCAGGCCGCGCACCAGGACCGCTTCTCCCACCTGCCCGACTACCACGTCAACTACGCCTACCACATGGATGCGGCGCTGTACGCGCGCTTCCTGCGCGCACTGGCGCAGCGCCATGGCTGCCGGCGCGTGGAGGGAAAGATCGCCGAGGTGGAAACCGACCCGGGCAGCGGCTGCATCGGCGCGCTGAAGCTGGAAAGCGGGGACGTGCTCGAAGGCGACTTCTTCATCGACTGCACCGGCTTCCGCGCGCTGCTGATCGGGCAGGCCCTGGGCGTGGGCTTCAGCGACTGGTCGCAGTGGCTGTTGAACGACCGCGCCCTCGCCGCCCAGACCACCGCGGTGCGCGACGCGGTGCCGTATACCCGCGCCATCGCCGGGACGGCGGGCTGGCAGTGGCGCATCCCGCTGCAGCACCGCGTGGGCAACGGCATCGTCTATTCCAGCCGCTTCATGGACGATGACCAGGCGCGCGAGGCCTTCCTCTCCAGCCTGGAGGGCGAGGTGATCCGCGCGCCGTGGCCGGTACGCTTCCGCCCCGGCCAGCGCCAGCGCTGCTGGGAGAAGAACTGCGTGGCCCTGGGCCTGGCCGGCAGCTTCATCGAACCCCTGGAATCGACCACGATCCACCTGATCCAGCGCGGCATCGTGCGCCTGCTGCAGTCGTTCCCCGGGGTGCTCAGCCAGGCCGCCATCGACGATTACAACGCGCAGCTGGACGCCGAACTGCAGCACGTGCGCGACTTCGTGGTGCTGCACTACCACGCCACCGAGCGCCGCGACTCGCCGTACTGGGAGGAGGTGGCCTCGATGCGGCTGCCGCCGACCCTGCAGCACCGCATCGACCTGTTCCGCGAGACCGGCCTGGTGTTCCACCAGCCGGGCGAGCTGTTCGCCGAGAATTCCTGGGTCCAGGTGATGATGGGCCAGGGCATCGTCCCGGCGCGCCACCATCCGGCCGCGGCGGTGCTCGGCCGCGGGGACCTGCAGCGCTTCCTCGGCGACGCCCGGCGCCAGGTGCTGGAAACGGTGGCACGCATGCCCGCGCACATGGATTACCTGCGCCGCTACGCGCCGGCCCCGCCGCCGGGGCTGCAGCAGGCCGGCACTGCCGCGCAGGACGCCTGAGCGCTCCGTCCGGCGCGTTCCCGCGCGGCGATCGGCCGGATTCCGCCAAGCGTTTCACACAAATCGCGTGCGCGTCGGCGCGGGTCGGCGGCGCCGCGGAAAAGTTCCCCCGGCGCGCGGGTAATTCATGTACTGGTCAGTTCTGAATTCAGGCCATGTTGCAGGTGGCGGCGAATAATGCGCCTGCCGTGAACGCGAACGCTTCGCTCACTGACCCATAACAACGAGACAAGAGAGTCCGTACATGAAGAAGAATTCCCTGCTTGCCCTGGCCCTGGTCGCCACCCTCCCGTTTGCTGCCAGCGCCGCCGATGGTGTGTCGTACAACTACGTCCAGGGCGGCTACGCCGCGACCAATACCGATGGCGCGGATGCCGACGGCTTCGGCGTGGACGCCTCGGTCGCCATCGCCCCCAACTTCCACCTGTTCGGCGGCTACAGCAACCAGGAGATCGACCACAGCTCGGTCGACTTCGACCAGTACCGCTTCGGCGTCGGCTACAACCGCGAAGTCGCCCCGGCGGTCGACCTGGTCACCAAGGTCGCCTACGAGAAGTTCGATGCCGGCCGCGGCTTCGACTACGACGGCTGGAGCGCCGAGGTCGGCGTGCGCGGCTCGCTGCATCCGAACCTGGAAGGCTACGTGATGGCCGGCTACGAGGACGGCGACGAGTACGACGGCGAGTTCTACGGCCGCATCGGCGCGCTCGCCAAGTTCAACCAGAACTGGGGCATCAGCGGCGACGTGAAGTTCGTCGATGGCGACACCCAGTGGTTCGTGGGCCCGCGTTTCACCTGGTAACCCGCGTCCTCCGCGCAGGGCGGGAGGTCTCTCTCCCCCGCCCGCCCTGCGGGGACAGTGCTGGCGTGTCCCCTCTCCCTCGCGCCAGCCACCCGGAGCCCGGCCTCGTGCCGGGCTCTTTCTTGCGCATAGGCCGCCTGCTCATGTCGTCATGAGCATCGCGCATGGCCGCGGGCGGTCCACGGGCCGGACGCCATGACAGACTCGCGCAGCGACCACGCTCCGTGTCCCGCGATGACCCTGACCCAGCTGCGCTACTTCGCCGCCATCGTCGATGCCGGGCTCAACATCACGCTTGCGGCCCGCAAGGTCCACGCCACCCAGTCGGGACTGTCCAAGCAGATCAAGCAGCTGGAGGAGGAACTGGGCTTCCTGCTGTTCACCCGCCGTGCGCGCAGCCTCACCGCGCTGACCCCGGCGGCCGAACGCGTGCTCGAGCACGCGCGCCCGCTGCTGGCGCATGCGGCCAACATCCGCGCGCTGAGCGAGAACCTGCGCCGCGAGAGCGGCGGCGAACTGCACATCGCCACCACCCACACCCAGGCCCGCCACGTGCTGCCCCCGGTGCTGGCCGCGCTCAAGCGCAGCTACCCGCAGGTGGCCATGCACCTGGCGCCGGGCGGGGACGGCGAATCGCTGGCCCGCCTGGCGCGCGGCGAGGCCGACCTGGCCATCGTCAGCAGCAGCGGTGATCCGCCGCCGGGCGACATCCGGCTGCCGCTGTACCACTGGGAGCGGGTGGTGGTGGTGCCGGCGCGGCACCGCCTCACCCGCCTGGGCCGGCCGTTGCAGCTGGACGACCTGGTGCACTACCCGCTGGTCAGCTACGAATCCAGCCGCGAGCCCGGTTCCTCGCTGCAGCGCGCGTTCCGCGCCGCCGCACTGGAACCGCAGGTGGCGGTCACCGCGCGCGATGCCGACCTGATCGCGACCTACGTGCGCAGCGGCCTGGGCGTGGGCATCGTCGCGGAGATGGCGTTGGAGTCGATCCAGGGCGAGGACCTGGTCGCGCTGCCGGCCGACCACCTGCTGCCCACCTGCACCACCTGGCTGCTGCTGCGCCGCGACCGCCTGCTGCGCGACTACACCGCCGAGCTGGTCGCGCGCATGGTCGGGGCCGACGTGCGCGACGTGCGCCGTGTCGCCGGCGGCGAGGCCACGCCGGAATGGCCGGTGCCGCACTGGCGCGAGACCGGCACCCTGCTGCGCCGCCGGCGCTGAGCGCCTCGCAGTAGCCAAGGCCATGCGGGCGGGCGCACCAGGCGTGCCGCGCCTGCGTGCGCCATCGAAGACTGGCGGGATCCGGGCCGCTGCCACGGCCGGTGCCATTGGAGTGCGGCGCCCCGGCCTACGCAGCCTAAGCCGCATCCGGATGCCAGCGCCGCGCGTGCCAGGCGCGTGCATCCCGGATGCGGTGGTGGCGCCAGGCCTACTGCACGCCGCCGGCCAGGGCCAGGAGCTGGATCCGGATCTCCAGTTCGTCGCCGATGTGCGGCAGCTGCTGCACCAGGCCGAACTCGCTGCGGCGGATGCGGGTGCTGGCGGACACGCCCAGCGCCGGCGCGTCCTTGGCCGGGTGCTGCGCGGCGCGGGTCACCACGGCTTCCAGCTCGACCGGCCTGGTCACCCCGCGCAGGGTCAGGTCGCCGGCCACCTGCAGGCGCTGGCCGTCCACGCGCACCGAGCGGCTGGTGAAGCGCGCCTCGGGGAAGCGCCCGGAATCGAAATAGTCCTCGCGCTGCACGCGCTGGTTGAGGCGCTCCACGTGGCCGTCGAAGCTCGCCAGCGGCAGCACCACGTCCACCCGCGAGGTGGCGGGGCTGGCGGGGTCGTAGACCACGGTGCCGGTGGCCTCCAGCCGCGCGGTGGGGCGGGCGAAGCCGAGGTAGTCCCAGCTCACCAGCACATCGGTATGGGTCGGGTCGATGGTGTAGCTCAGCGGTGCGGCGGTGGCGCCGGCGGTGGCGGCCAGCAGCAGGGCGGCAAGGGTCGGGCGCAGCGGTTTCATGGCGGGACTCCGGGGTCGTGGAAGGAATGCACGGCGGCGGCTCAGCGCGCCGCCGCCGTCCAGGCCGCCAGTTCGGCGGCGGTGAGCGGGCCGGCCTTGCTGCGCAGCACCCTGCCCTGCGCGTCGAGCAGGACCGAGTACGGCAGCACACCCAGGCGGTTGCCATAGCGCGCGGAACTGCCGGCCTGGCCGTAGTCCACGGCCTCGACCAGCACCGGGTAGCGCACCGGCCGCCGCGCGAGGTAGGCCTGCACGCTGGCCGGCTCGTCCAGGGCGATGCCCACCACCTGCACCGCGCGCTTGCCGGCCTGCGCGGCGGCGAAGGCATCCAGCTCCGGCATCTCGCGCAGGCACGGCGCGCACCAGGTCGCCCAGTAGTTCAGCAGCACCGGCTGGCCGCGCCACTGCTCCAGCGGCGGCGCGTGCGCGGGCGCAGCGGCCTGGGCGATGGCGGCGCACAGCACCAGGGGCAGCCAGGCGAAGCGGCGGTGGCGCGCGCGGGCGGACGTGCGTTTCATGAGGCATCTCCCTGCAGCGCGGCCTCGACCTGGGCCTCGGTGGGAACGGTGGACAGCACCCGGCCGGCGCCCCCGGGGCGGAACACCACGTACAGCGGCACCCCGACCGCGCCGTGCTCGCGCAGGAACGCGGTGATCTCCGGATCCATCCGGGTCCAGTCGCCCTTGAGGTAGACCGCACCGCTGCGATGCAGGGCGGTCCGGAACGGCGCGCGCGCGAACACCCGGCGCTCGTTGGCCTTGCAGGTCACGCACCAGTCGGCGGTCATGT
>NZ_ALIP01000137.1:0-26072 GCF_000283075.1 Pseudoxanthomonas sp. GW2 | reverse complement strand
CCCGCCAGCGTGAATGGCCCCGCGGCGACCCGGCGATCCCGGGTCGCCGCGGCGTATCCGCCCGCTTCCATAGTCCGAGATGACCAAGTCCGAACTGATCGAGATCCTGGCTCGCCGCCAGTCGCACCTGAAGGCCGAGGACGTCGACCTCGCCGTCAAGTCGCTGCTGGAGATGATGGCCGGTTCGCTGGCTTCGGGTGAGCGCATCGAGATCCGCGGTTTCGGGAGCTTCTCGCTGCACTACCGTCCGCCGCGCATCGGCCGCAACCCCAAGACCGGGGAGGCCGTGGCCCTGCCGGGCAAGTACGTGCCGCATTTCAAGGCCGGCAAGGAGCTGCGCGAGCGGGTGAGCGACGTCGTGCCCGCCCCGTCCGAGCCGCAGGACGCCTGACCGGCCGCGCCGCGCCGGCCCCGGTCGGCTAAGCTTGGGGGCGATCCGCGCACCGGAGCCTCCGCCCATGAACATCCTCCGCCTGCTGGTCCTGCTCGCCTTCGTCGCGATCGGGCTGGTGGTGGGATCGCTCAATTCGCAGCGCCTCCGCCTCGACTTCGGCCTGGCCGAGGTCTCCACCACATCGGGCATCGCCATCGTCGTCGCGCTGCTGGCCGGCGTGCTGCTGGGCGGCGGCCTGGTCGTGGCCAGCACCGTGCTGCCGCTGCACGCCCGCCTGCGCCGCCTCGAGCGGGCACGCAATGGCGCCAGTGCGCCGGCGGTCGATGGCCTCCACACACCGGCACCCCACCGGGAAGGCAACTAAGCAAATGGAATTCCTCAACGAGTGGTTCTGGTTCTTCCTGTTCCTGCCGCTTGCGGCGCTCACCGGCTGGGTGGTCGGCCGCAGGGGAGGGCAGCGCCACGGTGACACCCAGGTCAGCCGGCTTTCCGGCACCTACTTCCGCGGCCTGAACTACCTGCTCAACGAGCAGCCCGACAAGGCGATCGAGCTGTTCCTGCACATCGCCGAACTGGACAAGGAAACCTTCGAGACCCAGCTGGCCCTGGGCCACCTGTTCCGCCGCCGCGGCGAGGTCGACCGCGCCATCCGCCTGCACCAGGGCCTGGTCCAGCGCACCGACCTGTCCGACGCCCAGCGCGTGCAGGCGCTGCTGGCGCTGGGCGAGGACTACATGAAGTCCGGCCTGCTCGACCGCGCCGAAACCGTGTTCGCCGACCTGGCCCGCATCGACCAGCGCGCGCCGCAGGCGCTCAAGCACCTGATCGGCATCTACCAGGCCGAGCGCGACTGGGAGAAGGCGATCGACAACGCCATGCGCTTCGAGGAAGTGACCGGCGAGCCGATGGGCAAGCTGGTGGCGCAGTTCGAGTGCGAGCTGGCCGAGCGCCACCGCGCCAACGGCGACCTGGACGCCGCCCGCGCGGCGATCGCGCGCGCCTACCAGGCCGACGCCACATGCGTGCGCGCCGGCATCCTCGAGGGCCGCATCGAAGCCAGCGCGAACAACCCCGAGGGCGCGATCCGCGCCTTCGAGCGCGCCGCGCGCCACGACCCGGACTACCTGCCGGAGCTACTGCCGGGCCTGCTCACCGCCTACGCCCAGGTCGGCGACACCGCCGGCGCGCGCGCGTTCCTGGCCGAGATGAGCGAGCACTACCGCGGCATCGCCCCGGTGCTGGCCCTGACCCACCTGATCGAACAGCAGGAGGGCGCGGTGGCCGCGCGCGACTACCTGGGCCGCCAGCTCAAGGACCGCCCCTCGGTGCGCGGCGAGGCCGCCCTGATCGACCTGACCCTCGCGGTCGGCGCCGACAGCACCGCGACCCTGCACGACCTCAAGCACATCACCGACCAGCTGCTGGTGCGCAATCCCAGCTACCGCTGCACCCGCTGCGGCTTCGGTGCCCGCACCCACCACTGGCAGTGCCCGAGCTGCAAGGAGTGGGGCACGGTCAAGCCGCTGCTGAACTACGCCGTGGTATGAGCACGCCAGCGGTGCTGTGGACCAGCCTGGCGCTGGCCGCGGTGTCGGCCCTGGGCACCTGGCTCACCCTGCGCTACGCGCGCCGGCGCCTGCTCGACCTGCCGGGCGAGCGCCGCAGCCACACCGTGCCGACGCCGCGCGGCGGCGGCCTGGGCATCACCATCGCGCTGCTGGCCGGCACCGCGCTGGCGGTTGCCGGCGGCGTGCTGGCCCCGCTCCCGGCGCTGGCCTTCGCCGCCGGCCTGCTGCTGGTGGCCGGGATCGGCTGGATCGACGACCACCGCCCGCTGTCGCCGTGGTCGCGGCTGGCGGTGCAGTGCCTGGCCGGGCTGGTGCTGGCGGCCGGCCTGTACGCGGGGCAGGGCGACTGGCGCTGGGCGCTGCTGGCCTGTGCCGCGGTGCCGGTCCTGGTCAACGTCTGGAACTTCATGGACGGGATCGACGGCATCGCCACCAGCCAGGCGATGATCGCGCTGGCGACCTTCGCCTTCCTCGCGCCGCCGGTGGCCGCGCTGGCCTGGGGGGCGTTCGCCGCCTGCTGCGGCTTCCTGCCGTTCAACTATCCGCGGGCGCGGATCTTCCTGGGCGATGTCGGCTCAGGCACCCTCGGCTACCTGTTGGCGGCGATGGTGGCCTGGACCGCGCCGGCGCTGGCCCGCGAGGGCGGGGCCCTGCAGCCGCTGTTCCTGCTGCTGCCGCTGTCGGCGTTCCTGGTCGATGCCTCGCTCACCCTGGGCCGGCGGGTCCTGCGCGGGGAGCGCTGGTGGCTCCCACATGTATCGCACCTGTACCAGCGTTGGGCCAAGCGTGCGGGCAGTCACGTTCGGGTTAGCCAGGGGTACGGTCTGTTCAGTCTGCTGGCAGGTTGGGTCGCGTATGGTGCCCACGCGTCTGGAACGGTTCGTCCGGCCGCCGTCGCGGGCACCTGGCTCGCATTGGCGGTCGTGCTGTGGCTGCTCCAGGGGAGGCGCATCCAGCACACCTGACAGGACCGTCGCATCCGCATGAACACTGGCCCAGCCTTGCCTGTTTCCCTGCCTCGTACGGCGATCGTCCTGCATGACCTCTTCATGGCCGCGGTGTGCTGGCAGGGGCTGCACGTGCTGCGTTACGCGGCCCGCTCCGAGAGCTACGACTGGACCCTGCTGACGCCCACCCTGGCCATCGTCCTGGCCGCCCAGGGCCTGGTGTTCTGGCGGGTGGGCCTGTACCGCGGCGTGTGGCGCTTCGCCAGCGTCCCGGACATCTGGAACATCATCAAGGCCGCCGGCCTGGGCACCATCGCCATCGTGCTGTGCCTGGCGGTCTACAACCGGCTCGAGGCCCTGCCGCGCGCGGTGCTGATGCTGTACCCGCTGGCGCTGGCCGCCATGCTGGGCCTGCCGCGGCTGCTCTACCGCGTGTGGAAGGACTACCACCTGTCGCGCGGCACGGCCAACCAGCAGCGGGTGCTGATCCTCGGCGCCGGGCAGGCGGCCGAAGCCCTGGTCCGCGACTTGCGCCGCTCCGGCACCTACCAGCCGGTCGGCTTCCTGGACGATGCCCCGCACCTGCAGGGCTCGCAGCTGCACGGCATGCCGGTCCTCGGCCGCCTCGAGGACGCGCCCACCGTGGCCCGTGAGGTCGGCGCCGGCATGCTGGTCATCGCCATCCCCTCGCTGGACGCGGCCGGCATGCAGCGCGTGCTGGGCATCTGCGAGCACAGCGGCCTGCCGTTCCGCACCGTGCCGCGCCTGACCGACGTGCTCGAGGGCAAGGCCATGCCCGGCGAGCTCAAGGAAGTGGCGATCGAGGACCTGCTCAACCGCAAGCCGGTCACCCCGGACTGGGCCATGATCCGCGGCTGGCTGGACGGCCGCACCGTGATGGTGACCGGCGCCGGCGGCTCGATCGGTTCGGAACTGTGCCGGCAGTGCGCGCGCCATGGCGCCCGGCGCATCGTCCTGCTGGAGATCTCCGAGCTGGCCCTGCTGACCATCCATGCCGAGCTGGCGCGGGCCTTCCCCGACGTCGAGGTCGAGGCGGTGCTGGGCGACTGCGGCGATCCGGCCGTCACCCGCCACGCGCTGGAGCGCTCCAGCCCCGATGCCGTGTTCCACGCCGCCGCCTACAAGCAGGTCCCGCTGCTGGAGTCGCAGCTGCGCGAGGCGGTGCGCAACAACGTGCTGGCCACCCATACCGTCGCCGAGCTGTGCCGCGAGTACAAGGTGGGCACTTTCGTGCTGATCTCCACCGACAAGGCGGTCGACCCGGCCAACGTGCTGGGCGCCTCCAAGCGCATCGCCGAGATGATCGCCCAGTCGCTGGACGAGCGGGTCGAGGGCACCCGCTACGTGACCGTACGCTTCGGCAACGTGCTGGATTCGGCCGGCAGCGTGGTGCCGCTGTTCCGCGAGCAGATCCGCCGCGGCGGCCCGGTGACCGTGACCGACCCGGAGGTCACCCGCTACTTCATGACCATCCCCGAGGCCTGCCAGCTGATCATGCAGGCCGCCGCCTCGGGCTCGCACGCGGCCATCTACACCCTGGACAGGGGCGAGCCGGTGCCGATCCGGCTGCTGGCCGAGCAGATGATCCGCCTGGCCGGCAAGCAGCCGGGGCGGGACATCGCCATCGTCTACACCGGCCTGCGCCCGGGCGAGAAGCTGCACGAGACCCTGTTCTACGCGGACGAGCACTACCGTCCCACCGCCCATCCGAAGATCCTGGAGGCCAGCGCCCGGGAGTGCCCCGCCGACCTGCTGCTGCAGGAAATCGAGCATATGCGGACGGCCGTCACACGTTATGATGAGAACGGCCTGCGGCAGGCGCTGGGCGTGCTCATCCCCGGATTTGCGCCCCTGCCTGTCGCGGGTAACAAGGAGAACACCGCTACGGTGGTCCCGTTCCCCCCGCGAGAGGCAGTAAGGACACGATGACCAACAAACGGATACGCAAGGCAGTCTTTCCGGTCGCCGGGCTTGGCACCCGGTTCCTCCCCGCCACCAAGACCGTCCCCAAGGAGATGCTGCCGATCATCGATCGGCCGCTGATCCAGTACGCGGTAGACGAAGCGATCGAAGCCGGGTGCGACACCCTGGTGTTCGTCACCAACCGCTACAAGCATTCGATCGCCGACTACTTCGACCAGCACTACGAACTCGAGCACAAGCTCCGCAAGGCAGGCAAGCTCGAACAGCTGGAGCAGATCAGGGCACCGTTGCCACCGCACGTGCAGGTGGTGTTCGTCACCCAGCACGAAGCACTGGGCCTTGGCCACGCGGTACTTTGCGCCAGGGACGTGGTCGGCGACGAGCCGTTCGCGGTGCTGCTCCCCGACGACCTGATGTGGAACCGCGGCGACGGCGCCCTCAAGCAGATGGCCGACCTGGCCGAGCAGACCGGCGGTGGCGTCATCGCCGTCGAGAAGGTGCCGCACGAGAAGACCTCCAGCTACGGCATCGTCGCCACCCGCGGCTTCGAGGGCCGCAGCGGCCGGATCGAGGCCATGGTCGAGAAGCCCAAGCCGGAGGACGCGCCCAGCAACCTGGCCGTGGTCGGGCGCTACATCCTGCCGGGCAGCATCTTCCAGACCCTGGAGACCACCGGCCGCGGCGCCGGCGGCGAGATCCAGCTGACCGACGCGATCGCCGCGACGATCAAGGCCGGGGGCCACATCGACGCCTACCACTTCGAGGGGCGGCGCTTCGACTGCGGCGCGCACATCGGCCTGATCGAGGCCACCGTGCACTTCGCGCTGGAGCACCCCAAGCACGGTGCGGCGGCCCGCCAGGCCATGCTCGCCGCACTCGAGGAAAAGCGCGGCTGATCCATCCGGCGAAGCTGCAATGAAAACGGCGCCCGAGGGCGCCGTTTTCATGTCCGCGGAGGGCGAGGGCTCAGAGTGCCTCGAAGATGCCCGCCGCGCCCATGCCGGTGCCGATGCACATGGTGACCATGCCGTACTTCTGCTGGCGGCGGCGCAGGCCGTGCACCAGGGTGGCGGTACGGATGGCGCCGGTGGCGCCCAGCGGGTGGCCCAGGGCGATCGCGCCGCCCAGCGGATTGACCTTGGACGCATCCAGGCCGCAGTCGCGGATGACCGCCAGCGCCTGCGCGGCGAAGGCCTCGTTGAGCTCGATCCAGTCCAGCTGGTCCTGGCTCAGGCCGGCCTGCTTGAGCGCCTTGGGGATCGCGGCGATCGGACCGATGCCCATCACTTCCGGGCGCACGCCGGCGACCGAGAAGCTGACGAAGCGGGCGAGGGGAGTCAGGCCGTATTCCTTGATCGCCTTCTCCGAGGCCAGCAGCACCGCGCCGGCGCCGTCGCTCATCTGCGAGGAGTTGCCGGCGGTGACGCTGCCGCCGAACTGGCCGTTGCGGAACACCGGGCGCAGCTTGGCCAGGCCCTCGATCGAGGTATCCGGGCGCGGGCCCTCGTCGGTGTCGACCAGGCGCTTCTTCAGCGCGATCGCATTGCCGGCCAGGTCGGGCAGGTGCGAGACGACCTCGTAGGGCGAGATCTCGTCGCGGAACTCGCCGGCGGCGATCGCGGCCAGCGCCTTCTGGTGCGAGGCGAGGGCGAAGGCGTCCTGGTCCTCGCGCGAGATCTTCCACTCCTCGGCGACCTTCTCGGCGGTGATGCCCATGCCGTAGGCGATGGCCACGTTCTCGTCGCGGGCGAACACCTGCGGGCTCAGCGCGACCTTGTTGCCCATCATCGGCACCATCGACATCGACTCGGTGCCGCCGGCCAGCATCAGGTCGGCGTTGCCCAGGCGGATCTGGTCCGCGGCCAGGGCCACGGCCTGCAGGCCGGAGGAGCAGAAGCGGTTGATGGTCTGGGCGGCGATGGTGTTCGGCAGGCCGGCCAGCAGCAGGCCGATGCGGGCCACGTTCATGCCCTGCTCGCCCTCCGGCATGGCGCAGCCGATGATGG
Source organism: Pseudoxanthomonas sp. GW2 (assembly GCF_000283075.1). NCBI lineage: Bacteria > Pseudomonadati > Pseudomonadota > Gammaproteobacteria > Lysobacterales > Lysobacteraceae > Pseudoxanthomonas > Pseudoxanthomonas sp. GW2. Next base: position 19,213 of record NZ_ALIP01000137.1, on the reverse strand, counting down.
CGTCGTCGATGCGGCTGGTGTCGATGCCCGGGGCCTGCGCGACCACGGCCTTGAGCACGTGGGCCAGCATCTCGTCCGGCCGGGTGTTGCGGAACACGCCCTTCGGCGCCTTGCCCACCGGGGTGCGGGTGGCGGCGACGATGTAGGCGTCCTGGATCTGCTTGGTCATGGCTTTCTCCGAAAGCCGGGATTCGGGATTCGTGATTCGTGAGTCGCCAAAAGCAAACTCCGGATCGAACTCCTCACGCCGGCATCAATGGTTTTCCTGGGTGGGGATGCGCTCTTGCGAATCCCCAATCCCGAATCACGAATCTCAGTTCCTGAGCGGCTTGCCCGTCTTGAGCATGTGGCCGATGCGGGCCTGGGTCTTTTCCTGCTGGGCCAGCTCGACGAAGTGCTTGCGCTCCAGGTTGAGCATCCAGGCCTCGTCGACCAGGCTGCCGCGGTCGACTTCGCCGCCGCACACCACGGTGGCGATGCGGGTGGCGATCTCGTTGTCGTACTCGCTGATGAAGCGGCCCTCGAGCATGTTGACCAGCAGCATGCGGAAGGTGGCGATGCCGACGTCGCCGGCGACCTGGATGCGGCGCTCCGGCAGCGGCGGGCGGTAGCCGCCCTCGGCCAGGTTGCGCGCCTCGGCCTTGGCCACGTGCAGCAGCTCGTGGGCGTTGAACACGATCCGGTCGGTCGGGCGCAGCAGGCCCAGCTCCTTGGCTTCCACGGCGGAGGTCGAGACCTTGGCCATGGCCACCGTCTCGAAGGTCTTCTTCAGCTCGGCGAACACGTCGCCGCCGGCCGCCGCGCGCGAGGCGCGCACCGCCAGCTCCTTGAGGCCGCCGCCGGCCGGCAGCAGGCCCACGCCGGCCTCGACCAGGCCGATGTAGCTCTCCAGGTGGGCCACGGTGCGGGCGCTGTGCATCTGGAACTCGCAGCCGCCGCCCAGGGCCAGGCCGCGCACCGCCGCGACCACCGGCACCAGCGCGTACTTGATGCGCTGGCTGGTGCGCTGGAAGTTGGCGACCAGGGCGTCGAACTCGTCGACCTTGCCGGCCTGCAGCAGGCCCAGCGCACCGGCCAGGTCGGCGCCGGCGGAGAAGGGCTCCTTCTGCTGCCAGATCACCAGGCCCTGGAAGTCGCGCTCGGCGATGCAGATCGCTTCCTGCAGGCCGTTGAGCACGTGGTCGGACACGGTGTTCATCTTGGTCTTGAACGAGACCACGGCGATGCCGTCGCCGTCGTGCCACATGCGCACGCCGTCGTTCTCGTAGACCGTGGTGCCCTGGTCGAACTTCTCGCCCAGCAGCGGATCGGGGAAGCGCTGGCGCTGGTAGACCGGCAGCGACGAGCGCGGCACCAGGGTGTTGGTCGCCGGGCTGTAGCTGCCCTCGGCGGCGTGCACGCCCTCGCGGCCGTCGAGCACCCACGCCGGCAGCGGGGCGTCGCTCATGGCCTTGCCGGCGGCGATGTCCTCGGCGATCCACTGCGCCACCTGCTTCCAGCCGGCGGCCTGCCAGGTCTCGAACGGGCCCAGCGACCAGCCGTAGCCCCAGCGGATGGCCAGGTCGACGTCGCGCGCGGTGTCGGCGATGTCGGCCAGGTGGTAGGCGCTGTAGTGGAACAGGTCGCGGAACGCGGCCCACAGGAACTGCGCCTGCGGGTGCTGGCTCTCGCGCAGCTTCGCGAACTTCTCGGCCGGGTTCTTGATCTTGAGGATCTCGACCACCTCGTCGGCGGCCTTGCGGTCGGCGGCGCGGTAGTCCTGCTTCTCCAGGTCCAGGACCATGATGTCCTTGCCGACCTTGCGGAAGATGCCGGCGCCGGCCTTCTGGCCCAGGGCGCCCTTGGCGATCAGTGCCTGCAGCCAGTCGGGCGACTGGAAGTACTTGTGCCACGGATCCTGCGGCAGGGTGTCGGCCATGGTCTTGATGACGTGGGCCATGGTGTCCAGGCCGACCACGTCGGAGGTGCGGTAGGTGGCCGACTTCGGGCGGCCGACCAGCGGGCCGGTGATGGCGTCGACCTCGTCGAAGCCCAGGCCGAACTGGCGGGTGTGGTGGATCACCGACAGGATCGAGAACACGCCGATGCGGTTGCCGATGAAGTTCGGGGTGTCCTTGGCGTAGACCACGCCCTTGCCAAGGTTGGTGGTCAGGAAGGTCTCCAGGCCCTCCAGCACCGCCTTGTCGGTGGTGTCGGCCGGGATCAGCTCGGCCAGGTGCATATAGCGCGGCGGGTTGAAGAAGTGCACGCCGCAGAAGCGGTGGCGCAGCTGCTCCGGCAGCACCGCGGCCAGGGCGTTGATGCCCAGGCCGGAGGTGTTGGAGGCCAGCACCGCGTGCTCGCCCACGAACGGCGCGATCCTCCTGTACAGGTCCTGCTTCCAGTCCATCCGCTCGGCGATGGCCTCGATGATCAGGTCGCAGTCGCGCAGCTGCTCCAGGCCGGTGTCGTAGTTGGCCGGGGTGATGGCCGCCGCCAGCGACTTGCTGGCCAGCGGGGCCGGGCTGAGCTTGGCGAGGTTGCCGATGGCCTTCAGGACGATGCCGTCGGCCGGGCCCTCCTTGGCGGGCAGGTCGAACAGCACGGTGTCCACGCCCGCGTTGGTCAGGTGGGCCGCGATCTGCGCGCCCATGACGCCGGCGCCCAGCACCGCAGCGCGGCGTACAAGCAGTTTCTTAGACATTTCTTGCAACCTCTTGATATTGAACGGTTACTTTGCTGCCGCCTGCAGTCCTGCGGCGGCAAATCGGATGAGTTCCCGGGCGGCCCGGCTCCGGTGGGCCGCCTCGCTGGCGCTGGCGGGGCGCTTGATCAGGCCGAATTCCGACATCGCGTAGGTCAGCGCCCCGGCCAGGAAGTCCAGGCGCCAGTACAGGGTTTCCTTGTCCAGGCCGGGCAGCACCGCGGCCAGCGCCTTGCCGAACTCGCGCAGCACATGGCCGTAGTGGTCCGACAGGAACCGGCGCAGGCTCTCGTTGTGCTCGGCGTAGGCGCGGGCGATCAGGCGCACGAAGGCGGCACCGCCGTTGCGATCCTGGGCCAGGGCCAGTGCCGGGTCGATGAAGGCCGCCAGGATCGGCTCCAGCTGGCCGGGGTGGTCGCGCAGCGCGGCCTCCAGCTGCTGCAGGCGCTGGGCGGTCATCACGTCCATGCGCCGCCGGAACACCTCGTTGATCAGGTTTTCCTTGGAGCCGAAGTGGTAGTTCACCGCGGCGATGTTGACCGCGGCCTGGCTGGTGACCTGGCGCAGCGAGGTCCCGGCGAAGCCGTGCTGGGCGAACAGCTCTTCCGCCGCGGCCAGGATCCGTTCCTTGGTGGAGAAGTGCGCGGGCTTGCCCATGGCTCCGGACTAAATCAAACGATTGTTTAATCCTAGGCCCGGGCCGGCGACGGGTCATTTTGCGCTGCAGCATCCCGGTGCCTGCAAAGCCGGCCGGCGGATGCTAGAATTCGTCAACGCTACCCAAGCTAAGCCCGCGCCACGCCGCGGGTTTTTCCTTCAGGCCCGGTTCCGCCGGGCCGGTCCCGTTCCCTCAACTCCAAAGAAGAAGAATCCAATGGCGCTGGAGCGCACCCTTTCGATCGTCAAGCCCGATGCCGTCGCCAAGAACGTGATCGGCGAGATCTACACCCGTTTCGAGAAGGCCGGCCTGAAGATCGTCGCCGCCAAGTACAAGCAGCTGACCCGCCGCGAGGCCGAGGGCTTCTACGCCGTGCACCGCGAGCGTCCGTTCTTCAACGCCCTGGTCGAGTTCATGACTTCCGGCCCGGTGATGATCCAGGTGCTGGAAGGCGAGAACGCCGTGGCCAAGCACCGCGAGATCCTGGGTGCCACCAACCCGAAGGAAGCCGCGCCGGGCACCATCCGCGCCGACTTCGCCGAATCCATCGACGCCAACGCCGCCCACGGCTCGGACTCGGTGGAGAACGCCAACATCGAGATCGCGTACTTCTTCGCGGCCACGGAAGTGGTCTCGCGCTGAGCGCATCCAGCACAGGTCGAAGCACGTGTCCGCATTGCAGCCGATTCCCAGCGTGACCACCACCGGCGACCCGGTCGCCGCGCCCGTGGCCGCGCGCCAGAACCTGCTGGAGCTGGACCGTGCGGGCCTGGAGCGCTTCTTCGAGGAAGTCCTCGGCGAGAAGCGCTACCGCGCCCACCAGGTGATGAAGTGGATCCACCACCGCTACGTCACCGACTTCGACCAGATGACCGACCTCGGCAAGGCGCTGCGCGCCAAGCTGCACGCGCATGCCGAGGTCGTCGTCCCCAACATCGTGTTCGACAAGCCCTCCGCCGACGGCACCCACAAGTGGCTGCTGGCGATGGGCGACGATGGCCGCAACGCCATCGAGACCGTGTTCATCCCGGACAAGGGCCGCGGCACCCTGTGCGTGTCCTCGCAGGTGGGCTGCGGCCTCAACTGCACCTTCTGCTCGACCGCCACCCAGGGCTTCAACCGCAACCTGACCACGGCCGAGATCATCGGCCAGGTCTGGATCGCCGCCCGCCACCTGGGCAACGTGCCGCACCAGCAGCGCAAGCTCACCAACGTGGTGATGATGGGCATGGGCGAGCCGCTGATGAACTTCGACAACGTCGTGCGCGCCATGAGCGTGATGCGCGACGACCTGGGCTACGGCCTGGCCAACAAGCGCGTGACCCTGTCGACCTCCGGCCTGGTGCCGATGATCGACCGCCTGTCGGTGGAGAGCGACGTGTCGCTGGCGGTTTCGCTGCACGCACCCAACGACGAGCTGCGCGAGCAGCTGGTCCCGCTCAACAGGAAGTACCCGATCGCCGAGCTGATGGCCGCCTGCGGTCGCTACCTGCGCGCCAACCGCCGCCGCGAGTCGATCACCTTCGAATACACCCTGATGAAGGGGGTCAACGACCAGCCCGAGCACGCCCGCCAGCTGGCGCGGCTGATGCGCCAGTTCGACAACGCGGTGCAGGCGCGCGATTCGGGCAAGGTCAACCTGATCCCGTTCAACCCGTTCCCGGGGACCCGCTACGAGCGCCCGGACGAGTCGGCGATCCGCGCCTTCCAGAAGATCCTGCTCGATTCGCAGGTGCTGACCATGGTCCGCCGCACCCGCGGCGACGACATCGACGCCGCCTGCGGGCAGCTCAAGGGCCAGGTCATGGACCGGACGCGCCGGCAGGCCGAGTTCCGGCGCAGCCTGGGCCGGGAAGGGCAGGCGCCGCGGGCCGGAGGCCATGCGGCGGCCTGATCGGCTCCTGTTCCTGCTCTGTGGCGCCCTGCTCGTGGCAGGCTGCGCCCGCCCCGCGACGGTCAAATCGCCCAAGATCCGCGGTACCGAACGGGTCGCCCCGGTCTACCGGCTGGAGGACGGCGAGGCGACCAAGCGCCGCGTCCAGGTCCGCGACGCCATTGGCCTGGCGACCCAGCGCCTGACCGCCGGCGACCTGGCCGAAGCCGAGAAGCTGGCGCGCAAGGCCCTGCGCCTGGATCCGTCGGCAGTGGACGCCTACACCGTGCTGGGCGCAGTCGAGTCCAGGCGCGGCAACCTGGAGGCCGCTGGCGCGCATTACCGCAAGGCCGCCGAACTGGCGCCGGGCAACGGCGACGTGCTCAACAACTACGGCGCCTGGCTGTGCGCCAACGGCTATCCGGCCGAGGCCCTGGTGTGGCTGGACCGGGCCATGGCGGTGACCGCCCCCGGCTCGCGCGCCTCGGCCCTGGCCAATGCCGGCAGCTGCGCCCTGCGCAGCGGCCAGCTCGAGCGCGCCGAGCAGGACCTGCGCAAGGCGCTGGAGCTGGATCCGGTGCACCCGGCGGCGCTGGCGCAGATGGCCGTGCTCTCGTTCGAGCAGGGCCGGCTGTTGCAGGCGCGGGCCTTCGCCGAGCGCCGGCTGGCGGCTGCGCCCGCCGATGCATCCGTGCTACAACTCGCGGTCAGGATTGAACAGGGGCTTGGCGACAGGGTGGCCGCCAGCCGGTATCAACAGCGGCTACGGGCGGAGTTCCCGGAAGCCGTCACTGACAAAACCGGGGAAGATCCACAGTGATCCATGACAACGCGAACGTCGGGGGAGACGCTCGGGGTTGCGGGGAGCTGCTTCGCGAGGCGCGCGAGGCGGCCGGGTTGGAACTGCGCGAGGTCGCTACGCGGCTGCGCATGCCGGTACACGTGGTCGAGGCACTGGAGCAGGGGCGCTGGGAAGTCATCGGCGCGCCGGTGTTCGTGCGCGGCCAGCTGCGCAGCTACGCGCGGCTGCTGGGCGTGGACCTGGAGCCGCTGCTGCAGGTCCAGGTCGCCCCGCCGGCGCCCGTGGAGCTGGTCAGCCACGTGCATACCCCGCGCCTGCAACGGTTGATGGAGAACGTCGGCCGCCGCGCGGTGTACGTGGTCATCACCGCCGCCATCGCGGTGCCGGTGTGGCTGGCGACCCGTTCGCACTTCGCCGGGCAGCTGCCGACGACCGCTTCGCTGGACGTGCTGCCGGCGGAGGTCGCCGATGCCCCGGCCACGACGGCCCCGGAAGCGCCGCCGGTGCAGGCGCCGCGCGCCAGGCCGCAGGCCCAGGCCGGCGAAGCCGGGCCGTACGTGGCCTCGCTGGCGCCGCCGGTGCGGCAGCAGGCACCGGCGCCGGCGCCGGCCCTGGAGCTGAGCTTCGAGGGCGACAGCTGGATCGAGGTCACCGGCCCCGACGGCCGCGTGATCGAGCAGCGCCTGGCGCGCCAGGGCGAGACGCGCAGCTTCCAGCCGGGCGAGGTCGCCGGCGTGGTGCTGGGCAACGCGGCGGCGGTACGCGTTCAGCAGGCCGGCAGTATCGTGGACCTGTCGCCCTTCAGGAGGGCGAACGTGGCCCGCTTTGCGGTATCCTCTGACGGATCCGTCAAGCCCGCGCAGTAAAGCGGTCCGCGGGCCTTTCCAACAAGAACAAGAACACGTCCCCGTGCGCGCCGCACGGGGCAGGACACTGCATGGCAATCGACGACCTTCTGGACGAGCACGAACAGGGCGAACGCGTCCGCGCCTGGCTGCGCAAGAACCTGCCGGGCATCCTCGCCGGCCTCATCGTCGGCATCGCCGCGATCTGGGGCCTGCGCCAGTGGCAGGAACGCGGCCTGGCCCGGCAGCAGGAGGCGCACGCGGCCTACAGCCAGGCGATCGCCCGGCTGCAGGCCGGCGAGGAAGACGCCGGCGCGGCCCTGGCCGGACAGGAAGGCCTGTACGCCAGCCTCGGCGCGCTGCAGCTGGCCAAGGCCCAGGTCGAGGCCGGCAAGCCCGAGGACGCCATCGCCACCCTGCGCGGGATCAAGGCCGACCCGGCGCTGCAACCGGTGGTCCGGCAGCGCCTGGCGCAGCTGCTGGTTGCCACCGGCAAGCCGCAGGAAGCGCTGGATGTGCTGGGCGAGGACGCCGATGCCGTGGCCTTGGAACTGCGCGGCGACGCGCTGGTGGCCGCCGGCAAGGCGGAGCAGGCGCGTGCCGAGTACCAGCGCGCCCTGGCCGGGCTGGACGCGGAGGCGCCGGCGCGCCGGCGCGTGGAACTGAAGCTGCAGGAAGCCGGTGGCCAGCTGCCGGAGACGGCGGGGTCGATCTGATGGAGCGCACCGACATGATCAAGCGCATGGCGGCCGTGGCCGTCCTGGTCTCGCTGCTGGCGGGTTGCAGCTCGTTCAAGAGCATGTTTGCCGGCAAGAACGCCGAGGCCAAGAAGGCCGCCGAGCCGGCCGAGCTGGTGAAGTTCAAGCCCACCATCAAGCCGCGCAAGGCCTGGTCGGTGGACCTGGGCGACGGCGAGCGCCGGATCGGCGCGCGCCAGGGGCCGGCGGTGGCCGATGGCCGCGTCTACGCCGCCGCGGCCGAGGGCCGGGTGCTGGCGCTGGACCTGCAGACCGGCAAGCGGGTGTGGGAATTCAAGGCCGCCAAGGACGAGAAGCTGCGCCTGACCGGCGGTCCCGGCGCCGGCAACGGCCTGGTCGTGGTCGGCGGCCTGGACGGCGCGGTGATCGCGCTGGACGCCCAGGACGGCAGCGAGCGCTGGCGCGCCAAGGTGCGCAGCGAGATCATCGCCGCCCCGACCGTGTCCCAGGGCCTGGTCCTGGTGCGCAGCAACGACGGCCGCATCACCGCCTTCGACGCCGCCAGCGGCGAGCAGCGCTGGTACGCCGAGCGCGAACTGCCGAGCCTGACCGTGCGTGGCAACGCCTCGCTGACGCCGGCCCCGGGCCTGCTGTTCGCCGGCAACGACGACGGCACCCTGACCGCGCTGGCCCTGCGCGACGGCCGCCTGCTGTGGGAACAGGCCGTGGGCCTGCCCGAAGGCCGCACCGAACTGGAACGCATGGCCGACGTCGACGCGCCGATCGTGATCGACGGCACCATGCTGTACGCCAGCAGCTACCGCAACCGCACCGTGGCCATCGACGGTCCCAGTGGCCGCCCGATGTGGCAGAGCGACCACGGCGGCCCCGGCGCGATCGGCGTGGCGCCCTCGGCGATCCTGGTTTCCAGCGCCGCCGGCACCGTCTACGCCCTTGACAAGTCCAACGGCGTGGCCCTGTGGTCGCAGCCGGCGCTGGCGCGCCGCTCGCTGACCGGCCCGGCGGTGCAGGGCGACTATGCGGTGGTCGGCGACTATGCCGGCTACGTGCACTGGCTGCGCCTGGACAACGGCGAGATGGCCGCGCGCGAGCGCGTCGGCCGCAAGAAGGCGATCAAGGCCGCGCCGGTGGTGGCCGACGGACTGCTGCTGGTGCAGGACGTCAAGGGAGGCCTGACCGCCTTCCGCCTCGACTGACCGGACGGATGCGGGCAGGAATTTCGCGATGCTACCGCTGGTTGCCCTGGTCGGACGGCCGAATGTCGGCAAGTCCACACTCTTCAATGCGCTGACGCGCAGTCGCGACGCCCTGGTCCACGACCAGCCCGGCGTCACCCGCGACCGCCACTACGGCGTGTGCCGGCTGGATCCGGAGCGGCCGTTCCTGCTGGTGGACACCGGCGGCATCGCCGGCGAGGAGGAAGGCCTGGCCGGCGCCACCGCGCGCCAGGCGCGCGCCGCCGCCGCCGAGGCCGACCTGATCCTGTTCGTGGTCGACGGCCGCGACGGCGCCTCGGCCCTGGACGACGAGATCCTGGCCTGGCTGCGCAAGCTGGCGCGGCCGACCCTGCTGGTGATCAACAAGATCGACGGCACCTTCGAGGAGGCGGTGCGCGCCGAGTTCGCGCGCTACGGCTTCGCCGACATGCTGGCCGTCTCCGCCGCCCACCGCCAGGGCCTGGACGACCTGCATGCCGAGGTCCTGGAGCGGCTGCCGGAAGAGGGCAGCGCCGAGGCGCTGGACAACGATCCCAACCGCCTGCGCATCGCCTTCGTCGGCCGTCCCAACGTGGGCAAGTCGACCCTGGTGAACCGCCTGCTGGGCGAGGAGCGGATGATCGCCTCCGAGGTCCCCGGCACCACCCGCGACTCGATCGCGGTGGACCTGGAGCGCGACGGCCGCCTGTACCGCCTGATCGACACCGCCGGCATCCGCCGCCGCGGCCGCATCGAGGAAGCGGTCGAGAAGTTCAGCGTGGTCAAGACCATGCAGTCGATCGAGCACTGCCAGGTGGCGGTGCTGATGCTCGACGCCACCGAGGGCGTGACCGACCAGGACGCCACCGTGCTGGGCGCCGTGCTCGACGCCGGCCGCGCCCTGGTGGTCGCGGTGAACAAGTGGGACGGCCTGAGCACCTACCAGCGCGAGCAGGCCGAGGCGATGCTGGAGCGCAAGCTCGGCTTCGTGCCCTGGGCCGAGGTGGTGCGCATCTCCGCGCTGCACGGCTCGGGCCTGCGCGAGCTGTTCCGCGCCATCCACCGCGCGCACGCCTCCGCCACCCGCACCTTCAGCACCAGCGAGGTCAACAAGGCGCTGGAGATCGCGGCGGAGACCAACCCGCCGCCAAGCATCCGCGGCCACGTCTCCAAGCTGCGCTACGTGCACCCGGGCGGCGAGAACCCGCCGACCTTCGTGATCCACGGCACCCGCCTGAAGGTGCTGCCGGATTCGTACAAGCGCTACCTGGAGAACTTCTTCCGCAAGCGCTTCAAGCTGGTGGGCACCCCGGTGCGGATGCTGTTCCGCGAGGGCGCCAACCCGTACGAAGGCAAGAAGAACGAACTGACCGAGCGACAGGTCGCGCGCAAGCGCCGGCTGATGCGCCACGTCAAGCGCGGCAAGTGAGCGCGATCCCGGCCGCCGCGGAGATCACCCTGGGCCTGCTGGCCGGTGGTCGCGGCAGCCGGCTCGGCGGCGTCGACAAGGCCTGGATCGAGCGTGATGGCCAGCCGCAGGTGCTGCGGCTGGCGCGCCGGTTCCCGGGCGAGGTCGGCGCGGTGCTGGTAAGCGCCAACCGCGAGCTGGCGCGCTACGCCGATGCAGGCCTCCAGGCCGTGCCCGACCGCCTGCCACCGGACAGCGGTCCGCTGGCCGGGATCGAGGCCCTGGCCGCGGCCTGCCGCACGCCCTGGCTGCTGACCTTGCCGGTGGACCTGTTCGACACCAACGACTGCCTGGTGCGCACCCTGGTCTCCTGCCGCGATGCCGACGGCGCCGTGGCCGAGGATGCCGACGGCCTGCAGCCGCTGGTGGCGCTGTACCGCGTCGAGGCGCTGCGCGCGGCTTTGCCGGCCGCGCTGGCCGCCGGCGAGCTGGCGCCGCGCCGCCTGCAGCAGCGGCTGCGCATGGCCCGGGTGGCCTTTGCCGGCGTACGCTTCGGCAACCTCAACACCCCCGCAGACCTGGCCGCGGTGCGCATCGTGCTGCCGCCGCGCTGAGGCGCCGCCCACCACCGCACGGGAGCCGCGATGACCGACTTTCCCAGCCGCATCACCGTCCGCCAGGCGCTGGACCTGCTGCACGAGGCGGCCGCCGGCCGCGGCCGCGCCAGCGAGCAGGTGCCGACCCGCCGCGCCGACGGCCGCGTGCTCGGCGCCGACGTGGTTGCGCCGATCGCGCTGCCGGCGTTCGACAACAGCGCGATGGACGGCTTCGCCGTGCGCCATGCCGACCTGTCCGCCGATGCGCCGGTCACGCTGGAGCTGGCCGGCGAGCAGTTCGCCGGTCCGGACCTTGGCCTGTGCGTGGGCCCCCGCCAGTGCGTGCGCATCACCACCGGCGCGCCGCTGCCGGCCGGCGCCGACACCATCGTCATCCGCGAGGATGTGGTCGAGCAGGACGGCCGCGTGCAGGTGCCGGCCGCCATCCGCGCCGGCGCCCACGTGCGCAGGCAGGGCGAGGACGTGGTGGCCGGCGAGGTGGTGCTGCGCGCCGGGCAGGTGCTGACCCCGGCGCGGATCGGGCTTGCCGCGGCCCTGGGCATCGACCGCCTGGAGGTGGTCGTGCGGCCCACCGTCGCCGTGTTCGCCAGCGGCGACGAGCTGGCCGAGCCGGGCCTGCCGCTGCGCCCGGGCCAGGTCTACAACAGCAACCGCGAGCAGCTGATGGCGCAGCTGCGCGCCGCCGGCCTGGAGCCGGTGGCCTGGCCGACATTGCCCGACGATCCGGTGCTGATCGCCGCGGTGCTGGACGACGCTGTGGAGAACTTCGACCTGGTGCTGACCTGCGGCGCGGTGTCGGCGGGGGAGAAGGACCACCTGCCGCGCTGGCTGCAGTCCCGCGGCCGGATCCATTTCTGGAAGGTGCGCATGCGCCCGGGCATGCCGCTGCTGTTCGGCGAGGCCGGGCGGGCGCTGGTGCTCGGCCTGCCGGGCAATCCGGTGTCGGTGCTGGCAACCTTCCATGTGTTCGGGCGGGCACTGGTCGATGCGCTGCAGGGCCGCGAGCCGCGCCCGCGCTGGCGCGCGCGCCTGGCCGCGCCCTGGCACAAGCGCCACGAGCGCTTCGAGTTCCTGCGCGGGCGCCTGTTCCAGGAGGACGACGCCACCCTGTACGTGCACCCCGAGCCCGCCGACGGCTCGCACCGGCTGCGCGCCGCCGCGGCCAGCGACGCGCTGATCGTGCTGGAGGAGGGCGCGCGCGCGTACGCCGCCGGCGACCTGGTCGAAGTGCTGCCGCTGTAGCCGGGCACGGCGACGCAGCGTTGCGCGGCCGCGGCCCAATGCGCGCTTCCGCCGCCGGGCCATTGGCGTCGATAATCCGGCGCATGGACAGCGTAACGGTGACGCCGCGGCAGGCCCGCGAACGCCAGCGGCAGGGCGTGCTGCTGATCGACATCCGCGAGCCGCACGAACGCGTCTCCGGCCAGGCCGAGGGCGCGCTCGGCGTGCGCCGCGCCGAGCTGGAGGCCGATCCGGCCCGCCACCTGCCGGACCCGCAGGCCGAGGTACTGCTGATCTGCCAGGTCGGCAAACGCTCCCGCGCCGCGGCCGAGGCCCTGCGCGGCGCCGGCTTCGCCCGCGTTTACTCGGTCGATGGCGGCACCAATGCCTGGGCCGGCGAAGGGCTGCCCCTGGTGCGGCCGCAGCTGGAGCCGGCCGAGGCTGATTTCCTGGAGCGTTATTCGCGCCACCTGCGCCTGGCCGAGGTCGGGATCGAAGGCCAGCGGCGCCTGGCCGCGGCCCGCGTGCTGGTGGTCGGCGCCGGCGGGCTGGGTTCGCCGGCGGCGTTCTACCTGGCCGCGGCGGGCGTGGGCCACCTGCGCCTGGTGGACGACGACATCGTCGACCGCAGCAACCTGCAGCGGCAGATCCTGCATACCGAGGCCTCGCTCGGCACGCCCAAGGTCGAATCGGCGCGGCAGCGGCTGCAGGCGCTCAATCCCTCGATCCGGATCGAGCCGGTGCAGGCGCGGGTCACGTCGGACAACGTCGAGGCACTGCTGGACGGCATCGACGTGGTGGTCGACGGTTCGGACAACTTCCCGCTGCGCTACCTGCTCAACGACGCCTGCGTGAAGCTGGGCAAGCCGCTGGTGTACGGGGCGGTGCAACGCTTCGAAGGCCAGGCGAGCGTGTTCGATGCTGGCCGCCACCGCGGCGCGAAGCCGTGCTACCGCTGCCTGTTTCCGGAGCCGCCGCCGCCGGAGTTCGCGCCCAACTGCGCCGAGGCCGGGGTGCTGGGCGTGCTGCCGGGCATCGTCGGCCTGCTCCAGGCCAACGAGGCGATCAAGCTGCTGCTGGGCATCGGCGAGCCGCTGGCCGGGCGCCTGCTGCAGTTCGATGCGCTGGCCATGCGCTTCCGCGAGCTGAAGTTGCCGCCGGACCCGGACTGCCCGGTGTGCGCCGAAGGGCGGCCGTTCCCGGGCTACATCGATTACGCGGCGTTTTGCGCCACGACCTGAAGCGGCGGACGGCGGGTCGGCACCCATGCGGGCCGCGGCCCGCGGAGGAGGACATCCATGGCGGTCGAAGCGGGTGGCGCGGAACAACTGGTCAAGGTCGTCGCCCTGCTCGGGGCGGCGGTGGTCATGGTGCCGCTGTTCCGGCGTCTGGGCCTGGGCTCGGTGCTGGGCTACCTCTCGGCGGGGCTGCTGATCGGTCCGTTCGGACTGGGCTGGTTCTCCGACCCGCAGGCGATCCTGCATGTGGCCGAGCTGGGCGTGGTTATGTTCCTGTTCCTGATCGGGCTGGAAATGCGCCCGGCCCACCTGTGGAGCCTGCGCCGGCAGATCTTCGGCCTGGGCACGCTGCAGATCGGGCTGTGCACCGTGGTGCTGACCGGGGTGGCGTGGCTGTGCGGGCTGCGGATGCCGGCGGCCTTCATCGGCGCGGCCGGCTTCGTCCTGACCTCCACGGCGGTGGTGATGCAGCTGCTGGGCGAGCGCGGCGACATTGCCCTGCCGCGGGGGCAGAAGATCGTTTCCATCCTGCTGTTCGAGGACCTGCTGATCGTGCCGCTGCTGGCCCTGGTGGCGTTCATGTCGCCGCTGCCGGCCGCGGCGGGCGAGGGCAGCCGCTGGATGGCGGTGCTGGTGGGCATTGGCGCGCTGGGCGGCCTGGTGGTGGCGGGCGTGTGGCTGCTCAATCCGCTGTTCCGGCTGCTGGCGCGGGTACAGGCGCGCGAGGTGATGACCGCCGCGGCGCTGCTGGTGGTGCTGGGCGCGGCGCTGCTGATGGAGGTCGGCGGGCTGTCGGCGGCGATGGGCGCGTTCCTGGCCGGCGTGCTGCTGTCCGGTTCGACCTTCCGCCACCAGCTGGAGGCCGACATCGAGCCGTTCCGCGGCCTCCTGCTGGGCCTGTTCTTCCTCGGCGTGGGCATGGCCCTGGACCTGGCGGTGGTGGCCGCCAACTGGCCGCTGATCCTGTCCGGCCTGCTGGCGATGATGGCGGCCAAGGCGGCTTGCATCTACGTGGTCGCGCGGATCACACGCACCGGCCACCGCGATGCGCTGGACCGCGCGGTGCTGATGGCCCAGGGCGGCGAGTTCGCCTTCGTGCTGTTCTCGGCGGCGCAGGCGGCCGGGGTGATCGACGGGACGGCCAATGCCAACCTGACCGCGATCGTGGTGCTGTCGATGGCGCTGACGCCGCTGGCGGTGCTGGCCGTGCGGCGCCTGTTCCAGCGCGAGGAGGCCCCTTCCATGGACGGGATCGAGGAGGCCGACGGGCAGAGCGGCAGCGTGCTGATCGTCGGTTTCGGCCGCTTCGGCCAGGTGATGAGCCAGGCGCTGCTGGCGCGCGACGTGGACGTGACGATCATCGATACCGACATCGGGATGATCCGCAGCGCCGCCGAGTTCGGCTTCAAGGTCTACTACGGCGACGGCACCCGCGCCGACGTGATGCGCGCCTCCGGCGCGGCCAGCGCGCGGGTGATCGCGGTGTGCGTGGACGACCGCCGGGCCGCCACCCGCATCGCCCGGCTGTGCCGCGAGGAGTTCCCGCAGGCCCGGGTGCTGGTGCGCGCGTACGACCGCGAGCACGCGCTGGAGCTGGCGGCGCTGGACGTGCACTTCCAGGTCCGCGAGACCTTCGAGTCGGCGGTGCGCTTCGGCCAGGCCGCGCTGGAGGCGCTGGGCACCGAGCCGCAGCTGGCGGCGCGCATCGCCAGGGAGATGCGGCGCCTGGACGCCGAGCGCTTCGCCCTGGAGCTGGCCGCCGGCGACGTGCGCGCCGGGCGGCCGCTGATCATCGGCCATACCCCGCCGGCCACCCCCACCCCGTTCACTCCCCCGAAGCGGGTGTCGCGCCGCCTGGACGAGGCAGACGGGGACGGGGCAGGGCAGCCGCCGGCCGGCTGAGCCGGCGCCTCAGCCGTGGCGCTTGCGCGCGGCCTCGAACGCGGCCAGCTGCTCCGGCGTGGCCTCGCGCTGGTGGCGGGCCTTCCACTCGGCGAAGGGCATGCCGTAGATGGCCTCGCGGGCCTGTTCCCTGTCCATTTCCAGCCCGGCCTCGAGCGCGGCCTCGCGGTACCAGTCGGCCAGGCAGTTGCGGCAGAAGCCGGCCAGGATCATCAGGTCGATGTTCTGGACGTCGGTGCGTTCCTGGTTGAGGTGCCGCAGCAGCCGGCGGAACGCGGCCGCCTCCAGTTCCACCGTGTCGACCATGCGCCTACCTCGTGCGTCCGGAATCGGGGAGAATGTGCCGCTCCGCCGCACCGTCCCGCAAGCATCCCGATGACCGCACGCATCCTCGATGGCCGCCGCGTTTCCGAAGACCTGCTCGAAGAACTGAAGACGCGGGTCGACGCGCGCGTCGCACGCGGCCTGCCGCGGCCGGGCCTGGCCGTGGTCCTGGTCGGCGACGACCCGGCCTCGGCCGTGTACGTGCGCAACAAGCGCCGGGCCGCGGAGAAGGTCGGGATCGAGGCCTTCGACTACGACCTGCCGGCCGGCACCAGCGAGGCCGAGCTGCTGGAGCTGATCGACCGGCTCAACGCCGACCCGAAGATCCACGGCATCCTGGTGCAGCTGCCGCTGCCGGGCATCCCCGACGCCAGCCGCCTGATCGAGCGGATCGACCCGCGCAAGGACGTGGACGGCTTCCATCCCTCCAATGTCGGCCACCTGGCCCTGCGCCAGTTCGGCCTGCGCCCGTGCACCCCGCGCGGGATCATGACCCTGCTTGCGCATACCGACCGCCCGGTGCGCGGGCGCAATGCCACGGTCGTCGGCGTGAGCAACCACGTCGGCCGGCCCATGGGCCTGGAGCTGCTGATCGCCGGCTGCACCGTGACCAGCTGCCACAAGTTCACCCCGCCGGAAGTGCTGGAGCAGTCGGTGCGCAATGCCGACATCCTGGTGGTGGCGGTGGGCCGCCCGGGCATCGTCCCCGGCGAGTGGGTCAAGCCTGGCGCAGTGGTGATCGACGTGGGCATCAACCGCCTGGAGGATGGCCGCCTGGTCGGCGACGTCGGCTACGAGGCCGCGGCCGAGCGCGCCAGCTGGATCACCCCGGTGCCAGGCGGCGTCGGCCCGATGACCGTGGCCACCCTGATGCAGAACACCCTGGAAGCGGCCGAGGCCGCCGCTGCCTGATCGCCTGACCGCCTGATCGCCTGACCCGCGGCGGCCGCCGCTGCGGCTGCCGCCGCGCGCCCCGGCGTCGCGGTGGCTTCACGACGCCAGCGACACACTGCCGCCCTGTGACCGCGGCGGAGGATCGGGCTTATCGGCGCCATGGACAGACGCTGCTGGCTGGCGGCTCCGATCGTGCCGCCGCTGCTCGCCGGCTGCGCCGGGCCGCAGTCGGCGCTGGACCCGGCTGGCCCCTCCGCGGCGGCAATCGCCGGGATCTGGTGGGGCCTGTTCTGGATGGCGCTGGTGGTGTGGATGCTGGTCACGGCGCTGCTGCTGGCCGGCCTGCGCCGCCGTCGCCATCTTTCCGAGGCCGGCGCACGGCGCATGATCGTCGCCGGTGGGCTGGTGCTGCCGACCGGGGTGCTGCTGGGACTGCTGGTGCACGGCACCCTGGCCAGCGACCGCGTCAGCGGGCGCAGCGCCGATGCCTCGCACCTCGTTGCCGTCACCGGGCGGCAGTGGCACTGGGACTTCGTCTACCTGGGCGACGACGGCCGGCCGCTGGCGGCATCCACCGACCTGCTGGCCATGCCGCTGGGGCGGATGGTCGAGTTCCGGATCGAAAGCGCCGACGTGATCCACAGCTTCTGGATCCCGCGCCTGGGCGGCAAGATCGACGCCATCCCCGGGCGCACCAACGTGCTGCGCCTGCGGGCCGACCAGGCCGGGTCCATCCGCGGCCAGTGCGCCGAGTTCTGCGGGCTCGAGCATGCGTTCATGGGCTTCGAGGTGCAGGTGCTGGCACCGGCCGAGTACGAGGCCTGGCTGCGCGACAACGCCGTGGCGCAGGCAGGGGAGGGCAGCCCATGAGCGAAGCGCGCATGGACACCTTGCCGCCCGGGGAGAACAGCCGCCGCCTGGCGGCGCTGGCGCGGATCTGGAACAACGCCCCGGGCTGGCGCGGCCAGCTGACCGCGGTCAACCACGGCACCGTGGGCCTGCGCTTCATCGCCACCGGCTTCGCCTTCCTGCTGGCCGGCGGCGCGCTGGCCATGTTCATCCGCCTGCAGCTGGCCTGGCCGGGCAACCAGGTGCTGGATCCGGAACGCTACGCCCAGTTCGTGACCCTGCACGGGACCACGATGATGTTCCTGTTCGCGGTGCCGATCATGGAAGGCTTCGCGATGTACCTGCTACCGAAGATGCTGGGCGCACGCGACCTGCCGTTCCCGCGGCTGGGTGCCTTCGGCTACTGGTGCTACCTGTTCGGCGGCCTCTTCCTGTATTCGGGCCTGTTGTTCGGCGAGGCACCGGACGGCGGCTGGTTCATGTACGTGCCGCTGACCGACGCGACCCATTCGCCGGGACGCGGCGTGGACTTCTGGCTGATCGGCGTGACCTTTGCCGAGATCGCGGCGGTGACGGCGGCGGTGGAGCTGATCGTGGCGATCCTGCTGTGCCGCGCTCCGGGCATGGATATCCGGCGCATGCCGTTGTTCGCCTGGGCGATGCTGGTCACCGCCTTCATGATCGCCTTCGGCTTCCCGCCGCTGATCCTGGGCAGCATCCTGCTGGAGATCCAGCGCGCCTTCGGCTTCGTGTTCTTCGACGTGGCCCGCGGCGGCGACCCCCTGCTGTGGCAGCACCTGTTCTGGCTGTTCGGGCATCCGGAGGTCTACATCATCTTCCTGCCCGCGGCCGGCGTGGTGTCGATGGTGGTGGCGACCTTCGCGCGCAGGCCCATCGCCGGCTACCTGTGGATCGTGCTGGCGCTGGTGACCACCGGCTTCCTCAGTTTCGGACTGTGGGTGCACCACATGTTCGCGGTGGGCATCCCGCTGCTGGCGCTGGCCTTCTTCAGCGCCGCGAGCATGGCCGTGGCCATCCCCACCGGCATCCAGGTGTTCGCCTGGCTGGCCACGCTGTGGGCCGGGCGGCCCTGGCTGCGGGTGCCGATGCTCTACCTGGTCGGCTTCTTCATCACCTTCGTCGGCGGCGGCCTGACCGGGGTGATGGTGGCCCTGGTGCCGTTCGACTGGCAGGTGCACGACACCCACTTCGTGGTCGCGCACCTGCACTACGTGCTGATCGGCGGGCTGATGTTCCCGATGTTCGCCGGGTTGTATTACTGGCTGCCGCTGGCCAGCGGGCGGATGCCCTCGGAAAGCCTCAGCCGCACCGCGTTCTGGATGGTGTTCGTGGGCTTCCACCTGGCTTTCCTGCCCATGCACCTGACCGGCCTGCTGGGTATGACCCGGCGTGCCTACAGCTATCCGGAACAGCTGGGCGTGCACTGGCTCAACCTGCTGTCCACCGCCGCCAGCTTCGTGCTGGCCGCCGGCACGGTCGCCATCCTGATCGACGCGGCGCTGTGCTTCCGCCATGGCCGCCCCGGGCGGCGCAACCCGTGGCGCGCGGGCACCCTGGAATGGGCATTGCCGCATCCGGTACCGGCCTACAACTTCGCCTCGCTGCCGGTGGTGGCCGACCGCTATCCGCTGTGGCAGGACCGCGGGCTGGCCGCGCGCACCGCGGATGCCGCCGGGCTGCTGGGCGATCCGGCATCGGGACGGCGCGAGTCGATGGGGACCTCGATCCTCGGCGGCGTGCCCGAGCAGGTGATCCGCCTTCCCGGCTCGAGCTGGCAGCCGCTGCTGGCCGCGCTGGCGATCGCGGCGCTGCTGGCCTGCTTTATCGCCAGGCTCTACCTGGGCTCGGTGCTGGTGCTGGTGGTCCTGCTGGGCCAGTTCTGCGCGTGGGCCTGGACCACCGGCGACCGCCATGCGCCGGCCAGGGTGCAGGCCGGCCCGCGGCTCGGACTTCCGGTGCAGTA
>NZ_ALIP01000136.1:0-35547 GCF_000283075.1 Pseudoxanthomonas sp. GW2 | reverse complement strand
CGCCGCCAGCCGCCTGCCGGGCAAGCCGCTGCGCCCGCTCGGCGGGGAACCGCTGGTGCTGCACGTGGCGCGGCGCGCGCTGGCCGCCGGCGCACGCGAGGTCTGGCTGGCCACCGACGACGCGCGCGTGGCCGAGGCCGTGGCCGGCCAGCCCGGCGTGCGCGTGGCCATGACCTCGCCCGACCACGCTTCCGGCACCGACCGCCTGGCCGAATGCGTCGCGATCGCCGGCTGGAGCGACGACACCCTGGTGGTCAACCTGCAGGGCGACGAGCCCTTCGCCCCGGCCAGCGGCATCCGCGAAGTCGCGCGGCTGCTGGCCGCCAGCGGGGCGGCGATGGCGACCCTGGCCGCGCCGGTGACCGAGGCCGAAGTCCTGTTCGATCCCAACACGGTCAAGCTGGTGCGCGCCGCCAACGGCGACGCCCTGTACTTCAGCCGCGCGCCGCTGCCGTGGCCGCGCGACGCCTTCGCCCGTGACCGCAGCGTGCTGCCGGAAGGCGGACACTGGCTGCGCCACATCGGCATCTACGCCTACCACGCCGGCTTCCTGCGCACCTTCGCGGCGATGCCGCCGGGCGTGCTGGAGCGGGTCGAATCGCTGGAGCAGCTGCGGGTGCTGGAAGCCGGCCACCGCATCGCCGTGGCCCTGACCCCGGAGCCGTTCCCGCCGGGCGTGGACACCCAGGAGGACCTGGAGCGCGCCGAGGCCCGCCTGCGGGAGCTGGGCGCATGAGCACCACCCGGATCCTGGTCGTGTGCCTGGGCAACATCTGCCGCTCGCCGATGGCCGAGGGCGCGCTGCGCGCCCGGATCGCCGCCTCGCACCTGGCCGGGCGGGTGGAGGTGGACTCGGCCGGCACCGGCGGCTGGCACGCCGGCGAGCCGCCGGACCGCCGCGCCATCGCCTGCGCCCGCCGCCACGGCGTGGACATCGGCGGCCTGCGTGCACGCCAGGTCCGCAGCCGCGACTTCGAGGACTTCGACTGGCTGCTCTGCGCCGACGCCGACAACCTGCGCGACGTGCGCCGGCTGGCCCCGGCGCAGGCACGCGGCAAGGTCGCGCTGCTGCTGGACTGGGCCGGGACCGTGCCCGGCGGCGAGGTGCCCGATCCGTACTACGGCGGGGAGGAACACTTCGAGGAAGTCTGGAGCCTGGTCGACGCCGCGGCCCGGGCCGCGGTCGAACGGCTTTCCAGCCGCACCGGCTCCGGCATAATCGCCCCATGAACGCGGCGCCCCTCCAGGAACTGCCCGCCGGCCTCGACTGGCTCAACGCCAACCCGGCCTCCCTCCACGACCTGCGCGGCCGCCCGGTCGTGCTGGCCTTCGTCAACGCCGCCTCGGCCTGGTGCACCCAGCGCCTGCAGGAGCTGGCGAACTGGCAGGCGCGCAACCCGGGCAAGCTGCACGTGCTGGTGCTGCAGGTGCCGCGCTTCGATTGCGAGCGCCAGCCGCAGCGCTCGCTGAAGCTGCTGCGCCGCCATGGCAGCAGCTTCCCCGCGCTGCTGGACGCCGACTGGGCGGCCTGGCAGCGCTACGGCATCGAATCCTGGCCGACCCTGCTGCTGGTCGACGCGCAGGGCCGCGAGCGCGAGCGCATCGTCGGCCTGGGCGGCGACCTGGACCGCGCGCTGTCGGCCCTGGCCGCGGACGCGCCGCCCCCGCACCCGGAGGAGGTGCGGCTGGTGGAAACCGTGCCCGAGCCGCGCCTGGCGCTGCGCTTCCCCACCGCGGTGGCGGTCAGCGCCGAGCGCCTGTTCATCGCCGACACCGGGCACCACCGCATCCTGGAGTGCAACCACGCCGGGCGCATCCTGCGCCAGTTCGGCCTGGGCACCGCCGACGCGATGGACGGCCCGCACGACCAGGCCGCGTTCAACCGCCCGCAGGGCCTGGCCCTGGAGCGCGAGTTCCTGTACGTGGCCGACACCGGCAACCATGCCCTGCGCCGGATCAACCTGCTCAAGGGCACGGTGGACACGCTGTGCGGCACCGGTCGCCCCGGCGAGCCGGTGGAAGGGCCGGTGGCCAGCACCGGCACCTCGCTCGACCACCCGGTGGCGCTGGCCGTGGCCGCCAACCAGGTGCACATCGCCTGCGCCGGCGACAACCGCCTGTGGAGCTACGACCTGGGCCGCAGCGAGCTGTCGCTGCGCGCTGGCACCGGGCGCCTGGAGATGCGCGACGGCAACGCCCGCACCATCGCCGCGTTCGCCCAGCCCGCCGGGCTGGCCGCGGTGCAGCAGGTGCTGTACGTGTGCGACGCGCTGGGCTCGGCGATCCGCTCGCTGCAGCTGCGCAGCGACCTGGTCCAGACCCTGGTGGGGCAGGGCATGTGGGATTTCGGCGACGCCGACGGCCCGCGCGCCAGCGCCCGCCTGCAGCATCCGCAGGGCATCGCCCTGAGCGCGGACGCGCCGCTGCTGTGGATCGCCGACAGCGGCAACGGCAGCCTGCGCACCTTGCGCCTGGGCGGCGGCGAACTGACCACGGTGAGCCTGCCGCGGCGCCTGCACGGCCCGACCGGCCTGGCGATCGGCGGCGGCGCGGTCTGGATCGCCGAGACCGACGCCCACGCCGTGCTGCGCTACGACATCGTCACCGGCGAACTGGGCGACGTGACCATCAGCGAATGAGCAGCCCCGCGGTACCGGAGTTCGACGGCAAGGCCTTCGTTTCCGGCCTGAGCCTGGCCCCGGGCGTGTACCGCATGTACGCGGCCGACGGCAGCCTGCTGTACGTCGGCAAGGCCGGCGCGCTCAAGCGGCGCGTGGCCAGCTATTTCAGCAACACGCCCAAGACCCCTCGGATCCGGGCGATGGTCGCCCAGATCGCGCGCATGGAGGTCACGGTCACCCGCACCGAGGCCGAGGCGCTGCTGCTGGAGAACCAGCTGATCAAGTCGCTGTCGCCGCGCTACAACGTCTCCCTGCGCGACGACAAGAGCTACCCGTACGTGCTGCTGACCCGCGAACAGTGGCCGCGGCTGGCCTTCCACCGCGGCCCGCGCGCGGTGCCGGGGCGCTACTTCGGCCCCTACGCCAGCGCCGGCGCGGTGCGCGAGACCATGAACCTGATGCACAAGCTGTTCCGCCTGCGCAGCTGCGAGGACAGCGTGTTCCGCAACCGCAGCCGGCCCTGCCTGCAGTACCAGATCGGCCGCTGCAGCGCGCCGTGCGTGGGCCTGGTGGCGGAGGAGGACTACGCCGAATCGGTGCGCCGCGCCTCGCTGTTCCTGGAAGGCCGCAGCGACGAGCTGGGCAAGGAACTGTCGGCGGCGATGGAGAAGGCCAGCCAGGCGCTGGAGTTCGAGGAGGCCGCGCGCCTGCGCGACCTGCTGGCGCAGCTGCGCGGCATGCAGGCGCGGCAGTACGTGGACGGCCATGCCGCCAACCTGGACGTGATCGCCTGCGAGATGCAGGGCAGCCACGCCTGCGTGCTGCTGCTGGCGTTCCGCGACGGCCGCAACCTCGGCACCCGCGCGTTCTTCCCGCGCACCAACGGCGAGGACAGCGCCGAGGAGGTGCTGGCAGCCTTCGTGTCGCAGTACTACGCCGAGCAGCCGGCGCCGCCGGAGATTGTGCTGGACCGCGCGATCCCCGACGCCGAGGTGATCGAGGCGGCGCTGGCCGAGGGGGCGGGGCGCAGGGTGGCGCTGAAGTCCAGCGTGCGCGGCGAGCGCGCCGGCTACCTGGAACTGGCCAGGCGCAACGCCAAGGTGGCCCTGGCCAGCGAACTGGCCAGCCGCAACGCGCAACAGGTGCGCAGCGAGGCCCTGCGCGAGCTGCTGGGCCTGGAGGAAGTGCCCTCGCGCGTGGAGTGCTTCGACATCAGCCACACCCTGGGCGAGGCCACCGTGGCCTCGTGCGTGGTGTTCGACCCGGCCGGGCCGGTGCGCAACCAATACCGCCGCTACAACATCACCGGGATCGAGCCGGGCGACGACTACGCCGCGATGCGCCAGGCGATCGAGCGGCGCTTCCGCCGTGCGATGGAGGCCGAGGCCGGCGTGGCGCCGCCGGGTTCCAACGCGGTCCTGCCCGACGTGCTGCTGATCGACGGCGGCGCCGGGCAGCTGGCGCAGGCGCGCGCGGCACTGGCCGACCTGGGCGTGGAGAACGTGCTGCTGGTGGGCGTGTCCAAGGGCGAGCAGCGGCGTGCCGGCGACGAGACCCTGGTGTTCCCCGACGGCCGCGAGGTGCGCCCCGGCGCGGCCTCGCCGGCGCTGCAGTTCATCCAGCAGGTGCGCGACGAGGCGCACCGCTTCGCCATCACCGGCCACCGCGGCAAGCGCCAGAAGGCGCGCACCACCAGCCGCCTGGAGGACATCCCCGGCATCGGCCCGCGCCGCCGCGCCGCGCTGCTGAAGCATTTCGGCGGCCTGGGCGGGCTCAAGGCCGCCGGCGAGGAGGAGATCGCCCGGGTCGAAGGCATCAACGCGGCCCTGGCCGCCCGCATCTACGCTACCCTGCACGGGCTGCCCGTCCCTGGCTCCGAATCCGCGCAAGACCGATGACCCTGACCGTACCCACCTGGCTGACCCTGCTGCGGATCATGATGATCCCGGTGCTGGTCCTGGTGTTCTACCTGCCTTACAGATGGACCAACTTCGCCGCCGCCGGCGTGTTCATCCTCGCCGCCGTCACCGACTGGCTGGATGGCTGGGTCGCGCGCCGCTACGGCATGCACTCGGCCTTCGGCGCCTTCCTCGACCCGGTGGCCGACAAGCTGATGGTGGCGGTGGCCCTGTTCCTGATCGTGCAGGGCCATCCGACCCCGTGGATGGCGTTCTGGGCGGCGGTGATCGTCGGCCGCGAGATCGCGGTGTCGGCGCTGCGCGAGTGGATGGCCGAGCTGGGCCAGCGGGCGATGGTGAAGGTGGCGATGATCGGCAAGATCAAGACCACCGCGCAGATGATCGCGCTGTCCTGCCTGCTGTACTCGGTCAGCCCGAACCGCTCGACCGCGGGCATCTGGATGGGCGAGCCGGTGTTCCACGTCGGCGACTGGCTGCTGGCGATCGCCGCGCTGCTGACGCTGTGGTCGGGCTTCCAGTACCTGCACGCGGCCTGGCCGGCGCTGCGCGCGGACGAGGAGGCCTCGGCCGCGCGTTCGAAGGCCAGGAAAATGCACGGGACCAGTTGACAGGTTTCGTGAAAACCCTAAAATGCGCGTCTCCCAAGCGGGAATAGCTCAGTTGGTAGAGCGCAACCTTGCCAAGGTTGAGGTCGCGGGTTCGAGTCCCGTTTCCCGCTCCAGTTCGATGGTCGTGGCAAGCCCTCCATCGAGGGCGAGCGGCGGCTCGACAAGCCCCGGAGACGGGGTTTTGTTTTGAGGGGTTCCGGCGGCCCGGCTGCCGGCGGTACCGGTCACCGGCCTGGTGGCAGAGTGGTTATGCAGCGGACTGCAAATCCGCGTACGCCGGTTCAATTCCGACCCAGGCCTCCATCGGTACCGGCGAAAAACTCATGCGGGAATAGCTCAGTTGGTAGAGCGCAACCTTGCCAAGGTTGAGGTCGCGGGTTCGAGTCCCGTTTCCCGCTCCAATCCGCCAGCCGCCCCGAGCGGCCGGCAAGACAAAGGCCCCGCCAGAGCGGGGCCTTGTCGTTTCCGGCTTCCGCCGGCGCTCAGCGGCGCGGGGCGGGGCCGGTGGAGTGGCGGATCTGCAGCTGGTACGGCACCCGCACCATGTGCGCCGGGCCGTGGCCGTCGATCGCCGCGATCAGCTGCTGGGCGGCGATCCGGCCCATTTCCCGGCTGGGCTGGCGCACCGTGGTGAGGCTGGGCCAGACCTGGCGCGAGATCGGGGTGTCGTCGAAGCCGAATACCGACAGCTGCTCCGGCACCCGCAGGCCGCGCGCGGCCGCCTCGTACAGCACGCCGCAGGCGGTGTCGTCGTTGGCGGCGAAGATCGCGGTGGGCGGGTCGGCCATGTCCAGCAGCTGGCGCGCGCCGGCGATGCCGGACTCGAACGAGAACTCGCCTTCCACCACCAGGTCCGGGTCCGGTTCGATCCCGGCCTGGCGCAGGCCGTCGAGGTAGCCGGCCAGGCGCCAGGCGCGGCCGCCATGGCTGCGGTGGCCGGCGATGTGGCCGATGCGGCGGTGCCCGAGGGCGACGACATGGGCCATCATGTCCGCCGCCGCCGCGCGTTCGTCCAGGGTGGCGCCGATGCCGCCGCCGTCGCGCTTGGCCGAGATCGTGGCGTAGCGCACGTTGAGCTCGCGCAGGCGCCTGACCAGGGCGGCATCGTCGGTCAGCGGCGGGGTGAGGATCAGGCCGTCGGGACGGTACTGGCTGATCAGCGTTTCCACCGACTCGACGTGGCCGCGCTGGCCGAAGTCGACCGGGCGCAGGGTCAGCCCGTAGTGCGACTGCTCGCAGGCCGCCAGCACGCCCTCGATCACTTCCATGATGTAGCTGGGCGAGGGGTTGTCGTACAGCAGCGAGACCAGGTACGAGCGCCGGCCGGCGAGGCTGCGGGCGGAGGTGTTGGGGCGGTAGTTCAGCTGCCGCGCGGCTTCCTCGACCCGCAACCGGGTTTCCTCGCGGACGTTGGGCTCGCGGTTGAACACCCGCGAGACCGTCTTCATGGAAACGCCCGCGGCGGCGGCGACATCCTCGATCCTGGCGCGCACTGCTCCTCCCCGTGACCCGCGTCGTGCCGCGGGTGGTGGGCCATTCTAGCGGAGCCCGCCGCGGCGGACCCTCCGCCAATGGCACAATGCGCCGGCGGCGCGCGCCGCGGACTGCCCGCCCGGGTGGTGAAACAGGTAGACACAGGAGACTTAAAATCTTCCGGCCGCGAGGCCTTGCGGGTTCGAGTCCCGCCCCGGGCACCACACCACATTGCTGCTGGAGGCACATGCAGGCCACCGACATCGAGGTACCGCTCCCCGCCCGGGATGCCAGGATCGCGGTCATTGGACTGGGCTACGTGGGCCTTCCCCTGGCGGTGGCGTTCGCCTCGCGGCGGCAGGTGACCGGCTTCGACGTCGACGCCACCCGCGTGGCCGAGCTGCGCGCCGGGCACGACCGCACGCGCGAGATGGATCCGCAGGCGCTGGCCGCCGCCACCGGCCTGGAGCTGGCCTCCGACCCGGCCGCGCTGCGCGAATGCGCGATCCACATCGTCGCCGTGCCCACCCCGATCGACGCCTTCCACGAGCCGGACCTGGAGCCGCTGCGCCAGGCCACCGCGCTGGTGGCCGCGGCGCTGAAGCCGGGCGACCTGGTGATCTACGAATCCACGGTGTATCCGGGCACCACCGAGGAGATCTGCGTGCCGATCCTGGAGGCCGGCTCCGGGCTGCGCTTCAACGTGGACTTCAGCTGCGGCTACAGCCCCGAGCGGGTGAGCCCCGGCGACCACCACCGGCGCCTTGCCGACATCCGCAAGATCACTTCCGGCTCGCACCCGGCCGCCGCGCGCGCGGTGGACGAGTTGTACCGCTCGATCATCACCGCCGGCACCTGGCCGGCGCCGTCGATCCGGGTGGCCGAGGCCGCCAAGGTGGTGGAGAACATCCAGCGCGACGTCAACATCGCCCTGGTCAACGAACTGGCCCTGGTGTTCGACCGCCTGGGCATCGATACCGGCGACGTGCTGGAGGCGGCCGGCACCAAGTGGAACTTCCTGCCGTTCCGGCCGGGCCTGGTCGGTGGCCACTGCATCGGCGTGGATCCGTACTACCTGCTGCACAAGTCGCGCAGCGCCGGCTTCCATCCAGAGCTGATCCACACCGCGCGCGAGGTCAACGAGCGCGTGGTCGGGCACGTGGTATCCAGGGTGCTGGGGCTGCTGCGCGGGCGCGGGCGCGAGCCGGCCGGTTCGCGCGTGCTGGTGCTGGGCGTGACCTTCAAGGAGAACTGCCCGGACCTGCGCAACAGCCGCGCGCTGGACCTGGTGCGGGAGCTTGGTGCGGCCGGGGCCCGGGTCGATGCGGTCGATCCCTGGGCCGACCCGGGCGAATCCGCCGCGCTGGGCGCGCCGCTGCGCGAGGCACCGGAGCAGGGCGCCTACGACGCCATCGTGCTGGCGGTAGCCCATGCCCAGTTCCGCGACTGGGACGCGGCGCGCGTGCGTGCGCTGGGACGGCCCGGCGCGGTGGTGTACGACGTCAAGTCGGTGTGGCCGCGCGAGGCGGTGGACGCGCGCCTGTAGCCCACGCCACGGCGCGCGTCTGGCTAGACTCGGGGCTCCGTCCCGCGAGGAGGCACGATGCACCGCTATCTCGGCTACGCCGGCGCCTGGGTCCTGCTGCTGGTTTCGATCCCGCTGGCCCTGCGCTGGCCCTCCTGGGGCTGGGGCGCGGCCATCGGCCTGGTGCTGGTCGCCCTCGGCACCCTCGACCTGCTGCAGAAGCGCAGCACCCTGCGCCGCAACTATCCGCTGCTGGCCTGGTTCCGCTACGGGCTGGAATCGGTCGGGCCGGAGATCCGCCAGTACTTCGTCGAGGCCGATACCGACGAGGTGCCGTTCTCGCGCCAGCAGCGGGCGCTGGTGTACCGGCGCGCCAAGAACGTGATGGACGTGGTGCCGTTCGGCACCCTGCAGGACGCCTACGCCACCGACTACGAGTGGATCAACCACTCGCTGGCGCCGACCAGGATCGCCGACCACGACTTCCGCATCACCGTCGGCCCGGACGCGGCCCAGCCGTACCGGGCCAGCGTGTTCAACATCTCGGCGATGAGCTTCGGCTCGCTGTCGGCCAACGCGATCCGCGCGCTCAACGAGGGCGCCCGCCGCGGCGGCTTCTACCACGACACCGGCGAGGGCTCGATCTCCCCCTACCACCTGGAGCCGGGCGGCGACCTGGTCTGGGAGCTGGGCTCGGGCTACTTCGGCTGCCGTGATGGCAACGGCCGCTTCGACCCGGAGCGCTTCGCCGAGCAGGCGGCGCGGCCGCAGGTGAGGATGATCGAGGTCAAGCTGTCGCAGGGCGCCAAGCCCGGCCACGGCGGGGTGCTGCCGGCGGCCAAGGTCAGCGCCGAGATCGCCGCCACCCGCGGCGTGCCGATGGGCGCCGACTGCGTCTCGCCTTCCAGCCATCCGGAGTTCGACACCCCGCTGGGCCTGTTGCAGTTCGTGGCCAGGCTGCGCGAACTTTCAGGCGGCAAGCCGGTGGGCTTCAAGCTGGCCATCGGCCATCCCTGGGAATGGTTCGCCGTCGCCAAGGCGATGCACGAAAGCGGCCTGCTGCCGGACTTCATCGTGGTCGACGGCGCCGAGGGCGGCACCGGCGCGGCGCCGGTGGAGTTCATGGACCACATCGGCGTGCCCATGCACGAGGGCCTGATGCTGGTGCACAACACCTTGGTCGGGCTGGGCCTGCGCCAGCGCATCCGCCTGGCCGGGGCAGGGCGGATCACCAGCGCGTTCGACATCGCCCGCACCCTGGCCATGGGCGCGGACTGGTGCAACGCCGGCCGCGCCTTCATGTTCGCCCTGGGCTGCATCCAGTCGCTGAGCTGCCACACCGACCGCTGCCCGACCGGCATCGCCACCCAGAACCCGCGCCGCTGGCGCAACCTGGACCCGCAGGACAAGGCCACCCGGGTCTACCAGTTTCATCTCAACACCGTGCGCGCGCTGCGCGACCTGTTGTGCGCGGCCGGGCTCAACCATCCATCCGAGCTGGGCCCGGAGCACATCCTGCGCCGGGTGTCGCCGACCGAGATCCGCTCGCTGGCCGCGCTGTACCACTTCCTGGAACCGGGCGAGCTGCTGCACGGCACCCCGTCGCATGCGGTGTTCCGCGCATTCTGGGCCGATGCCGACCCGCGCAGCTTCGGCCCGCCGCCGCGGCTGGCCGCGCTGCGCTCCAGCAAGAGCCGCTGAGCAGGCGCCGCCGATCCGGCCTGCGCGCGGCGGGCCATGCCTCACCGCCCGCCGCCGGCGTCGGTGGGGTGGCCATGCACGGGCAGCCGCGGCGCGTCGTGGCGGGCCGCCGAATGCAGCGGGCGCCCGGAGAGCCGGCGCATGGCCAGGTAGAACACCGGGGTCAGGAACAGCCCGAACAGGGTCACGCCCAGCATCCCGAAGAACACGGAGATGCCCATGGCCTGGCGCATTTCCGCACCCGCGCCGTGCGCGAACACCAGCGGCACCACGCCCATGATGAAGGCCAGCGAGGTCATCAGGATCGGACGCAGGCGCAGGCGGCAGGCCTCGAGCACCGCCTCGAGCGTGCCGTGTCCGGCCATCTCCAGCTCGCGCGCGAACTCGACGATCAGGATCGCGTTCTTCGACGCCAGGCCGACCAGCACGATCAGGCCGATCTGGGTGAAGATGTTGTTGTCGCCGCGCGTCAGCCACACGCCCGCCAGCGCCGACAGCACGGCCATAGGCACGATCAGGACCACTGCCAGCGGCAAGGTCAGGCTCTCGTACTGCGCCGCCAGCACCAGCAGCACCAGCAGCACGCACAGCGGGAAGATCCACAGCGCGCTGTTGCCGGCGATGATCTGCTGGTAGGTCAGGTCGGTCCACTCGAAGCCGATCCCCGGGGGCAGCGTACGCGCGGCCACGCGCTCGATCGCGGCCATTGCCTGCGACGAGGAATAGCCCGGGGCCGGAGCGCCGCTCAGGTCCGCCGCGGTGTAGCCGTTATAGCGCGTGACCAGTTCCGGGCCGTAGGCCTGCTCGACCCGGGCGATGGCCGCCAGCGGCACCATCTGGCCGTCGGCCGCGCGCGTCTTCAGCTGCAGCACGTCCTCCGTGTGCGCGCGGTGCGGAGCGTCGGCCTGGGTGCGCACCTGGTAGACGCGCCCGAGCAGGTTGAAGTCGTTGACGTAGAACGAACCCAGGTACACCTGCAGGGTCTGGAACACCTCCGTGACCGCGATGCCCAGCTGCTTGGCCTTGATCCGGTCCACGTCCACGCGCAGCTGCGGCACGTTGATCTGGTAGGTGGAGAACAGCGGCGTCAGTTCCGGCTCCTTCGCCGCCTCGGCGATGAACTCGCGGGTCGCCGCGTGCAGGGCGTCGTAGCCGAGGTTGCCACGGTCCTCCAGCTGCAGCTTGAACCCGCCCATCGAGCCGATGCCCATCACCGGCGGGGCCGGGAACACCCCGGCGAAGGTGGATTTCTCCAGGCCAGCGTACTTGGCGTTGAGCGAGGCGGCGATCGCGTCGGCGCTGAGTCCTTTGCGCTGCGCGAACGGCTCCAGCAGGATGAAGCTCAGGCCGGAACTGGAGCTGGTGGTGGTGCCGTTGATCGAAAGTCCGGCATAGGACGAGGTCGACGCCACGCCCGGTTCGGCCAGGGCGATGTCGGTCATCCGCGCCAGCACCTCATCAGTGCGGTCCAGGGTGGAGCCGGCCGGAAGCTGCACGAAGCTGATCAGGTACTCCTTGTCCTGCGCCGGGACGAAGCCGCCCGGGACCACCTTGCCCAGCGCGGCGGTCGCCAGCAGCAGCAGACCGTACACCGCCATCACCAGGGTCTTGCGCCCGGCCAGGCGCGCCACGCCGTGGCCGTAGCGCTCCGCACCGCGGTTGAAGAAGCGGTTGAAGCGGGCGAAGAAGCCGCCGAAGACCAGGTGCATGGCGCGCGTCAGCCAGTCCGGCCGAGCGCCGTGCGGCTTGAGCAGCAGTGCCGACAGCGCTGGCGACAGGGTCAGCGAGTTGATCGCCGACAGCACCGTGGACACGGCGATGGTCACCGCGAACTGCTGGTAGAAGCGGCCGGTCAGCCCCGACAGGAAGGCCAGCGGGACGAACACCGCCGCCAGGGTCAGGGCGATGGCGATGATCGGGCCGCTGACCTCGCGCATGGCCCGGTAGGTCGCCTCGCGGGGGGCGAGGCCCGTCGCGATGTTGCGCTCGACGTTCTCCACCACCACGATCGCGTCGTCGACCACGATGCCGATCGCCAGCACCAGGCCGAACAGGCTCAGCGCGTTGATCGAGAAGCCGAACAGGTACAGGCAGGCCATCGTGCCGACGATCGACACCGGCACCGCGAGCAGCGGGATGATCGAGGCGCGCCAGGTCTGCAGGAACAGGAAGACCACGACCACCACCAGGACGATGGCCTCGAACAGCGTCCGCACCACCGCATCGATGCTGGCCTGCACCGAGCGGGTAGGGTTGTAGACGATCACGTAGTCCAGGCCTTCGGGGAACTGGCGCTTGAGCTCCTCCATCGTCGTCCTGACGTTGGCGGCGATGTCCAGCGCGTTGGCGCCGGGGGCCTCCATGATCGCCAGCGGCACCGCCGGTTCCGTGCCGAGGTAGGCGCGCACGCCGTATTCCTGCGCCGCCATCTCGATCCGGGCGACATCGCGCAGCAAGGTGGTGCGGCCGTCGTGCGCGGCGCGCAACACGATGTTGCCGAACTCTTCCGGCGTGCGCAGCCGGCCCTCGGTGCTGACCGACATCTGGAACGGCGTGCCCTCCGGCGACGGCGCCGCGCCGATGCTGCCCACCGCCGCCTGGGCGTTCTGCTCGCGGATGGCGGCCACCACCTCGGCCGCGGTCAGGCCGCGCGCGGCGACCGCGTCCGGATCCAGCCACACGCGCATGGCGTAGGCGCCCGGGCCCCACAGGTTGACCTGGCCGACGCCGTCGATCCGCGCGAGCCGGTCGCGCACGTTGCGGATCGCGTAGTTGCTCAGGTAGTTGGCGTCGTAGCGCCCGTCCGGGGACAACAGGTGCACCGCCAGGGTGATGTTGGGCGAGCTCTTGATCGTGGTGACGCCCAGCCGCTGCACTTCCTCCGGCAGGCGTGGCACGGCCTGCTCGACCCGGTTGCGCACCCATTGCAGGGCCTGGTCCGGATCGGTGCCCAGCTTGAAGGTGACGGTGAGGAACAGGTTGCCGTCCGCGTTGGCCAGCGACTGCATGTACAGCATGTTCTCCACGCCGTTGACGGATTCCTCGATCGGCGCGGCGACGGTCTCGGCGAGGGTGGTGGCGTTGGCGCCGGGATACTGCGCCTGCACCATGACCGAGGGCGGGACCACCTGCGGGTACTCGGAGACCGGCAGCCGGAACATCGCGATGGCGCCGGCGATGAAGATCAGCGCCGAGACCACGCCGGCGAAGATCGGCCGGTCGATGAAGAAGCGCGACAGGTTCATCGCAGCGGCCCTCCCTCGCGCGGCGGAGCCGGCACGGCGGCGACGGCATCACCCGGGCGCACCCGCTGCGCGCCCTCGACGATCACCTGGTCGCCCGGCGCCAGGCCGCTGCGCACCACGCGGAGGCCGCCCTGGCGGCTGCCCAGTTCAAGCCGGCGGTACTCGACCCGGCCGTCCTTGCCGACAACCAGGACGAAGCGGCGGTCCTGGTCGGTGCCGATCGCGGCCTCGTCGACCAGCACCGCCGGGTAGGGCTCGCTGGCCTGCAGGCGGATCCGGGCCTGCAGGCCGGGGATCATGCGCCCGTCGGGGTTGTCCAGCACTGCGCGCACGCGGATCGTGCCCGAGCGGGTGTCCAGCTGGTTGTCCAGCGAATGCAGCCTGGCGGCGTGTGGATGGCCTTCCTCGCCGGCCAGGCCGACCTGCACCTGCAGTGGCCGGGCGCCCTTGCTGGCGTCCAGGTAGCGCAGCAGGGTGTGCTCGTCGACGTTGAACGAGGCGTAGATCGGATCGAGGGTGACGATGGAGGTCAGCGGGGCGGCATCGCCGCCGGCCTTGACCACGTTGCCGGCGGTCACCTCCGAGCGCGAGATGCGGCCGGTGATGGGCGCGCGGATGTGGGTGTAGTCCACGTCCAGGCGGGCACGGTCGGCCGCGGCCCGCGCCGCCTGCGCCACCGAGGCGGCCTCGCGCGCCGCATTCTCCATCGCGTCGAACTCGCGCCGGGAGATGGTGTTGGCCTCCAGCAGGCGCCGGCCGCGTTCCAGCTCCAGCGCGGTGAAGCGCTGGCGGTCCTGGGCCTGGGCGAGCGCGGCCGCGGCACGCCTGGCTTCGACCTCGAACGGCTCCGGATCGATCGTGTACAGCAAGTCGCCCTCGCGGACCTGCTGGCCGTCGTGGAAATGCACGCCCAGCAGGGTGCCGGCGACGCGCGGACGGATTTCCACCTGCCCGACCGCTTCCAGACGGCCCGAATACTCCGCCCAGTCGGTGACGCGCCGGGTGGTGGCGATTTGCACCTGGACGGCCGGCGGGGCAGGGGACTGGACGGGCCCGGGACGGTTGCCGAGCAGGACCGCGGCGGCCCCCCCTGCGACCAGTACGGACACGGCGGCGCACAGGACGGTCCGGTGTCGGGAGATGATGTCCATGGCATGGCTCTGCGACGGAAGGAGGGCGCAAGTCTCCGTGCGCAGGACGGGCCGATACAGGCGCCAGCCGGGCTTTCTGTGTTGCCTTGCGTGGAATTATCGGCGGGCATGCGCGCCGCTGCCGCATTCCCGCGACCGGACCACGCGCGCAAAACCCGGTTCCATGCAGGGCAATAATCGTCGCGGTGGCGCCGGCTATGCTCGGCCCACCTCCCAACATGGTTCCGCGGACATGAGCTTTTCCGTCCAACCCACGGGCGAGGGCATGGGTATCCCGCAGCTGGGCTACGGGGTATGGCAGGTCGAGCCGGATGCCAGCGCCGCCCTGGTTGCCCACGCCCTGCGCACCGGCTACCGGCTGATCGACACCGCCGAGGCCTACTACAACGAGGAAGGCGTGGGCGAAGGCATCCGCGCCTCGGGCGTGGCACGGGACCAGGTCATGGTGGCGACCAAGGTCTGGAACACCCACCACGGCTACGACCAGACCCTGCGCGCGTTCGACGCCAGCCTGCACCGGCTCGGCCTGGACTACGTCGACCTGTACCTGATGCACTGGCCCTCGCGGATCCGCAATGCCTACGTCGATACCTGGCGGGCGATGGTCCGGCTGCGCGAGGAGGGGCGCGCGCGCGCCATCGGCGTGTGCAATTTCGCCATTCCGCAGCTGCAGCGCCTGATCGGCGAGACCGGGGTGGTACCGGTGTTGAACCAGGTCGAGCTGCATCCGTACTTCCAGCAGCGGGCGCTGCGGCGGTTCCACCGGGAAGCCGGGATCGCCACCCAGTCCTGGAGCCCGCTGGGCGTGTGGAAGGACGGCCCGGCCTCGCCGCTCGACGATCAGGTGGTCCGGGCACTGGCGGCCAAGCACGGCAGGACCCCGGCCCAGGTGGTCCTGCGCTGGCACCTGGACAACGGCCTGCTGGTGGTCTCCAAATCGGCGCGTCCGGCGCGCATCGAGGAGAACTTCCGGATCGGGGACTTCGCGCTCGACGAGGAGGACCTGGCGCGCATGGCGGCGCTGGACCGCGCCGACGGACGCCTGGGGCCCGACCCGGAAACGGCGGAGTTCTAGCATTCCACCGGCGCGTCCGGCGCGGCGCACGGCAGGCAGAGGAGGGAGAGGAATGGATCGACTTCAGGCCATGCAGGTGTTCGCCCGGGTGGTCGAGGCCAACAGCTTCAGCAAGGCGGCCGACAGCCTGGCGCTTCCGCCTTCCTCGGTCACGCGCGCGGTCAAGGAGCTGGAGAACTACCTCGGCGTGCGCCTGCTCCAGCGCACCACCCGGCACCTCAGCCTGACCCCCGACGGCAGCCTCTACTACGACCATTGCCGGCGCCTGCTGGCCGAGATCGAGGCGGTGGAAGCCTCGTTCCCGGGCAGCGCCGGGCGGCCGCGGGGTCGGCTGCGGGTGGACATGACCCCGTCGTTCGCCCGGCTGTTCGTGCTGCCTGCGATCCGGACCTTCCAGGACGCCTATCCGGAGGTCGAGCTGACCCTGACCCTCGGCGACCGCACCGTCGACCTCGTCCAGGAGGGCGTGGACTGCGTGGTCCGCGCCGGCGTGCCCCGGGATTCGGCCACGCTCGTGGCGCGCCGGATCGCCGGGTTCGAGTGGGTCATCTGCGCCGCGCCGGCCTACCTGGAGCGGTACGGCGAACCGCGCTCGCTGGAAGACCTGCGCCAGCACCGGGCGGTCGGCTTCCTGTCCGGCCGCAGCGGCCGCCGCACGCACTGGAGCCTGGTGGTCGACGGCGAGGAGTACGCGGCGCAGCTGCGCGAGGACATCACCGTCGACGATACGGACGCCTATGTCGCCTGCGGCCTGGAAGGCCTCGGCCTGATCCGGGCGGCCAGCTACATGGTAGTCCCGCACTTGCGTAGCGGCCGCCTGCGGCGGGTGCTGCCGGAACTGAAGGCGCCGACCGGGCCCTTGTCGCTGATGTATCCGCAGAACCGCCACCTGTCGCCGACGGTGCGCGCCTTCGCCGACTGGATCGGCGGGCTGATGCGCGCGGTGGAACCACAGTGGAAGCTGCCCGGCTAGGCGCGGCCACGGCACCGGACCGTCGCGCGGGCCGTGCCGCCATCGGGCAGGCCAGCGTGCGACCGCAACCAGGCACGGTGTGTCCCGGCCGCGCCCGGCTCCGTGCGACGGCGCCGTGGTGGCTGTCCGGCTCCGGGGCAGGGCGATGGATGGATGCCCCGGCCGGATGGCCAACGCGCACGAGCCACCGCGCGCGGATCGACCCGGCAGATGCCGCGGGACGAAGCCGGCGCGAAAACCGTTGACCTTTCCGCGACGCCCCTTTAACATGCGCAGCCCGCACCGACTGGTGCGGAGGAAAACCCGGGCGGTTAGCTCAGCGGTAGAGCATTGCCTTCACACGGCAAGGGTCGCAGGTTCGATCCCTGCACCGCCCACCAGCTTCCAGGAAAGGCCGGCTGCCAAGCCGGCCTTTTGGCATGCCGCGTTCACGCGGGCCTGCTTAACAATGCCCCGATTTGGCCGCATCATCGGGAGCGTCTCACGGTGTTGGCCGCGAACAGGGAGTTGGAACTTGCCGGGAGCCATCCCACCCAGGTACATCCGCTGGCGCCTGCCGCTGCTGGTTTCTGCGGCCTTGCTGATCCTGCTGGTGCCGTTCCTGCTGGTCCGGGAGTGGACCAACTACAGCGATGACGCCGACCGCCACGTGCAGCACAGCCTGCAGGTGGAGGCCAGCAGCCAGCGCCTGCACGCCCTGGTCCGCGAGATCGATTCCCTGGCCTTCGCCATCAGCAGCGGCGCCGACAGCCCGCAGCTGCGGCGGCGCCTGGCGCTGGACCTGGCCGAACTGGATCCGGCGCTGGAGCGCCTGGCCGAGCTGACCCGCGACAACCCCGACCAGCAGCAGCTGATCGGGCGCCTGCGCACCCTTATCCGGCAGCGCCTGGAGCTGGTGCGCGGCCTGGTCGACGCGCCGGCCGAGGAGGCGCAGCGGCTCGGCGCGATCGACGAGATGTACGGCCGCTACCAGATCCGCGACCTGTTCGCGGAATTCATCCAGAACGAGTACACCCTGCTGTCGGAGCGCTCGGCGTACGCCGACTCCCAGCGCGACCGCGCGCGCTGGCTGGCGTTCGTGGCCCTGCTGGTGCAGGGCCTGCTGACCGGTGGCGTGTTCTGGATGCTGTACCGCCAGGAGGCGCGGCGCACGGCCTCGGAGGAGGCCCTGGCGCGCGCCAGCGCCCGCGCGCTGGCGGTGCTGCAGACCGTGCGCGAGCCGATCGTGCTGCTGGACGGCCAGCAGCGGGTGCTGATGCACAACGCCGCGTTTTCCGAGTTGTACGGCCAGCCCGCCGGCACGGACGCCGCGCACGTGCGCCTGCAGGAGGTGGGCAGCGGCACCTGGGACGACCCGGTGGTGCTGCAACGCCTGGCCGACGTGCTCAGCCGCGACCGCGAGCTGTGGGACTACGAACACGTGCAGCGCACCGCCGACGGCCAGACCCGCACCATGCTGATCAACGCGCGCCGCATGCAGCTGCCGGACCGCGCCGACGACGTGGTGCTGATGACCGTCAGCGACATCACCGCGCAGAAGGCGGCGCAGCAGCGCATCGCCGACCTCAACCGCCAGCTGGAAGGCAAGGTCGAGCAGGTCTCGGAGGTCAACCGCGAGCTGGAGGCCTTCAGCTACTCGGTCTCGCACGACCTGCGCGCGCCGCTGCGGCACGTGGCCGGCTTCGCCGACAAGCTGGCCCGCCACATGGGCGATTCGCTGGACGACCGCGGCCGCCACTACCTCGACGTGATCAGCAGCTCGGCGCGGCGCATGTCCTCGCTGATCGACGACCTGCTGGTGTACTCGCGCCTGGGCCGCAGCGCGCTGAAGCTGCAGGCGGTGGACATGCAGTCGCTGGTGGAGGAGACCCGGGCGGTGCTGGACACCGGCAGCGCGGTCGACGCCGAGGAGAGCGGGCGGGCCGCGCACCGGATCGAGTGGCGCGTCGCGCCGCTGCCGATCGTGGTCGCCGACGAGAACATGATGCGCCAGCTGTGGCTGAACCTGTTGGGCAACGCGGTCAAGTATTCGGCCCACAGCGAGCCGGCGGTGATCGAGGTTGGCTACGAGCGGACTGCCGACGGCGATCACCTGTTCACCGTGCGCGACAACGGCGTCGGCTTCGACATGGCCTACGCCGCCAAGCTGTTCGGCGTGTTCCAGCGCCTGCACAAGGCCAGCGAATACCCCGGAACGGGCATCGGCCTGGCCAGCGTGCGCCGCGTGCTGGGCCGCCATGGCGGCCGCATCTGGGCCGAATCCGAGCCCGGCAAGGGTGCTACCTTCCACTTCATCCTGCCCGCGCAGGATTCCACGACGTCCGGGAGCTTCAACGCATGAGCGCCATCCGCACCATCCTGCTGGCCGAAGACAGCGCAGCCGACGCCGAAATGGCGATCGACGCCCTGCGCGAAGCCAACCTCGCCAATCCGATCGTCCACGTGGAGGACGGGGTCGAGGCGATGGAGTACCTGGAGCGCACCGGCAAGTACGCCGACCGCCCCGACGAGAACCCGGCGGTGCTGCTGCTGGACATCAAGATGCCGCGCATGGACGGGCTGGAGGTGCTGCAGCGTATCCGCGCCAACGACAAGCTGCGCCGCCTTCCGGTGGTGATCCTGTCGTCCTCGCGCGAGGAGAGCGACCTGGCCAGGAGCTGGGACCTGGGCGTGAACGCCTACGTGGTCAAGCCGGTGGACATCGACCAGTTCTTCGGCGCGGTCAAGACCCTGGGCCAGTTCTGGGCAGTGATCAACGCCACGCCGGATATCGAAGGTTGAGCCGATGCCGCTGCGTGCCATAAGCCGCGACGCCAAGGTCAGGGTCCTGTTCATCGAGGACTCTCCTGAGGATGCGGAGCTGATCCGCTTCCAGCTGGAGGACGCGCACCTCAACGCCGAGTACCTGCGGGTCGAGGACGAGGAGGGCCTGCGCGAGGCGCTGGCCGGGTTCAAGCCGGACATCGTGCTGTCGGACCTGAGCATGCCTGGCTTCTCCGGGCACGACGCCCTGCAGATCGTGCGCGAGCACTCGCCGCAGGTGCCCTTCATCTTCGTCTCCGGCACCATCGGCGAGGACGTGGCCGTGGCCGCCCTGCGCGAGGGCGCCAGCGACTACATCCTCAAGCACAGCAGCGCGCGCCTGCCGGCGGCGGTGGAGCGCGCCCTGCGCGAGGCGCGCACCGAGGCCGAGCGCCAGCGCGCCGAGCGCGAACTGATGCGCACCCAGCGCCTGGAGAGCCTGTCGCTGCTGGCCGCCGGCCTCAGCCACGACCTGCGCAACATCCTGCAGCCGTTGCTGATCGTCCCGGACCTGATCGCCCAGCGCAGCGACGACCCGCGCCTGAAGCAGCTGGCCGCGGTGGTGGCCGAGTGCGGCCGCCGTGGCCACGAGATGGCCGAGTCCATGCTGTCCTTCGTGCGCGGCTCGCGCCGGGCCAGCGAGCGCTTCCGCGTGGCCGACCTGTTCCACGCCGTGGCGCTGCTGCTCAAGGGCAGCCTGCCGCGCACCGTGCAGTTCGAGCAGGAGCTCGAGGACCCCGCGGTGGAACTGCACGGCAACTACACCGAGCTGCAGCAGTGCCTGCTCAACCTGTGCCTCAACGCGGTGCAGGCCATGCCCAATGGCGGACGGCTGGAATTGGCGGCGGCGGTGGACGGCGAGCAGGTGGTGCTGAGCGTCAGCGACACCGGCGTGGGCATGGACCAGCGCACCCTGGAGCAGCTGTTCACCCCGTTCTTCACCACCAAGAGCGACGGCACTGGCCTGGGCCTGGTCTCGTGCCGGCGCATCGTCGAGGGCATGGGCGGCAGCATCGGGGTGAGCAGCACCCCGGGCGTGGGCACGCGCTTCGAGGTGCGGCTGCCGCTGCCTTCGGAGGCCGCGGAGGAGGAGACCCGCATGGCACCGGTGGTGCCGGGGCAGGGCGAGCGCATCCTGATCGTGTTCCGCGACGGTACCCGCCTGTCGCTGCTGGGCAACGCCCTGGCCAGCCAGGGCTACGCCCCGCAGCTGGCCAGCGACGGCGCCGCGGCCCTGCGTTCGTTCGCCGAATCCGGCGAGCCGGACGTGGTGGTGGTGGACAACAGCATCGCGCTGTTCCCGGCCACCGCCCTGCTGTCGACCATGTACGAGTCCGGCTACCGCGGCCCGGCGATCCTGGTCGGCGAGGACGAGAAGTTCGACCGTTCGGTGGTGCCGGAGGGTGCGGTGCTCGAGGTCCTGCCGCAGCCGCTGGACATGCACCGCCTGTTTGCAGCGGTTGCCGGAGTGCTGGCGCGGCGCCAGCCGCGCTGAGCCACGGCCCCGGCGCCCGCCTATACTCCGGGGCATCTGCCACGGGAGGATGTATGGGGAACAGGGGCATGCGCCGCTGCGGCGCGTTCGCGGCGATGGTGGTCGTGCTGGCGGCGCTGCTGGCTTCCGGATGCGGGCGTGATCCCGGTGGCCAGCTGCCCCGGGCCAGCGGCGAGAAGCTGCAGGCCGAGCGCGAGGCGCCGGCCGGTTTCGCCCTGGTCCGCGCCTGGGCCGACCAGCACGAGGGCCGCCTGGCCCTGGCCCTGGAGTTCTCCCGGCCGTTGGTCGGCACCCAGGACTTCGACGCCCTGCTGAAGGTGGAGCCGGCCGGCAATGGCCGCGACGGCAGCGGCTGGACCCTGTCCGACGACGGCAAGGTGCTGAGCTATCCCTTCGTCGAGGCGGCGCGCGACTACACCGTGACCCTCGCCGGCGCGCTGCTGGCCGCCGACGGCAGCCGCCTGGAGCCGCCGCTGGAGCAGGCCATCCACACCGGCGAACTGGAGCCGGTGGCCGGCTTCGCCTCGCAGGGCAGCGTGCTGCCGG
Source organism: Pseudoxanthomonas sp. GW2 (assembly GCF_000283075.1). Taxonomy (NCBI): domain Bacteria; kingdom Pseudomonadati; phylum Pseudomonadota; class Gammaproteobacteria; order Lysobacterales; family Lysobacteraceae; genus Pseudoxanthomonas; species Pseudoxanthomonas sp. GW2. Next base: position 14,413 of record NZ_ALIP01000136.1, on the reverse strand, counting down.
CGCGCGAAAGCCGCGGCCTGCCGGTGGTGTCGGTCAACGTGGACGAGGTCGACGTGGAATTCCTGCGCGTGCGCGAGGACGCGCTGCCGCGCTTCTTCGCCCAGTTCCAGCGCGGCGGCCGCCGCGGCGGCTGGGAGCTGGACCGCGACTACGGTGACGGCACCCCGCTGCGCGAGCTGGCCGAGCCGGCCTACCTCAACCGCTTCGTGCTCGGCGGCGGACGCAACGAGCGGGTGGTGAGCCACCTGCCGGTGCAGGACATCGCCGAGCTGCAGCAGCCGGGCCTGTACTTCGCGGTCATGCGCCGCGTCGGCCGCTATTCGGATTCCTACGACACCGCGTTCTTCACCGTCAGCGACATCGGCCTGCATGCGCGTGCCTACCGCGACCGGCTCTACGTGCATACCGCCTCGCTGCGCGACGGCGCACCGCTGAAGGGCGTGGAACTGCGCGTGCTCGACGCCAGGGGCCAGCCACTGCTGAAGTCGGCCACCGATGGCAACGGCAACGCGCTGCTGGACTACCGCCTGGACGCCGGCCACGTGCTGGTGGCCCGGCGCGGCAAGGACGTGTCGCTGCTGCCGTTCAACCAGCCGGCGCTGGACCTTTCCGAGTTTGCCGTGGCCGGCCGCGCGCAGGCGCCGTTCGACGTGTTCGCCTGGTCCGGCCGCGACCTGTACCGGCCGGGCGAGACCCTGCGCATCTCCGCGCTGCTGCGCGATTTCGACGGCCGCGCCATGCCCGCGCCGAAGGATGGTGGCCAGCCGCTGTTCCTGCGCCTGAAGCAGCCGGACGGGCGCGTGTTCCGCGAGACCCGGCTGGAGCCCGGCGCGCAGGGCTACTACGCCTTCGAGCTGGCGATCCCGGAGGACGCGCCGACCGGGCGCTGGCAGGTGGAGTTCCGCACCGACCCGGCCGAGGGCCCGGCGGTGCAGGGCATGAGCCTGCGCATCGAGGAATTCCTGCCCGAACGCCTGAAGCTGGACCTGGCCACGGCCAGCGCCGGCGACACACTGGCCCCGGGCGCGCCGCTGCGGCTGCGTGCCGAGGCCGCCTACCTGTACGGCGCGCCGGCGGCGGGCAACCGCTTCACCGCGCGCATGGCGCTGGCGGTGGCGCGCGAGCCGGTGGCCGGCTGGCCGGGCTACGCCTTCGGCGACGCCACCGCCGAGCTGCCGGGCGGGCCGCGCGAGGTGCTGGACACCCAGTTCGATCCCCAGGGCCGCCTCGAGGCCGAGCTCGCGTTGCCGGAGGAGGCGGCGCGCGCGAAGACCCCGGTGAAGGTGACCGTGCTCGGCGAGGTACACGAAAGCGGCGGGCGCCCGGTCGCGCGCAGCCTGCAGCGCGTGCTGTGGCCGGCGCCGGCGCTGGTCGGCGTGCGCCCGCTGTTCGAGCCGGAGGAGGGCGCCCCGGCCGAGGCCAACGCCGGCTTCGAACTGGTGCGGGTGGATGCGCAGGGCAGGCCGCAGCCGGGCAAAGGGTTGCAGCTGACCCTGGTGCGCGAGCTGCGCGACTACCACTGGCGCCACGACGACGAGGGTGGCTGGAACTACGACTTCACCCGCCGCTTCGAGAACGTGGAAACCCGAACCCTCGACGCCGGCGCCGGCCCGGTGCGCTTCGAGGTGCCGGTGGCCTGGGGCGAGTACCGGATCGACGTGTTCGACCCGGCCACCGGCCTGACCATGCGCTATCCATTCCACGCCGGCTGGAGCTGGGGCGACGACAACCGCGGCCCGGACGCGCGCCCGGACAAGGTCAAGCTGGCCCTGGACCGCACTGCCTACCGTGCCGGTGACACACTCAAGGTCACCGTCACCCCGCCGCATGCCGGCCGCGGCGTGCTGCTGGTGGAGAGCGACCGCCTGCTGTACGTGCACGACATCGAGGTGCGTGGCCAGCCCGGCAAGGCCGCGGCGACGTTCGAGATCCCGGTGACGGAGGACTGGGAGCGGCACGACGTCTACATCACCGCGCTGGTGTTCCGCCCGTCCGCGGCCGATGCGCTGGTGGCCCCGGCGCGCGCGGTGGGCGTGGTCCACGTGCCGATGCGCCGCGACGAGCGGCGCGTCGCCGTCGGCCTGAGGGTGCCGGAGCAGGTCCGCCCGCAGCAGGACCTGCCGGTGACGGTCAGCGTGCCGCAACTGGCCGGCAAGCTGGCCCACGTGACCGTGTCGGCGGTGGACGCCGGCATCATCAACATCACCCGCTTCCCGGTGCCGGACGCCGCCGCGCACTTCTTCGGCCAGCGCCGCCTGGGCACCGACGCCTACGACGTTTACGGCCGGGTGGTCGGCAGCCACGAGGGCGGCACCGCACGCCTGCGCTTCGGCGGCGACATGGCCCTGGTGGCGCTGCCGCAGGCGCGCCGGCCGACGGCGCGGGTGCAGACCGTGGACCTGTTCTCAGGCCCGGTGCGGCTGGACGCCAACGGCAACGCGCGGATCGCGCTGCCCTTGCCGGACTTCAACGGCACCCTGCGGGTCTCGGCCCTGGTCTACGCCGACGCCCACTACGGCAAGCGCGATGCCGAGGTGCTGGTGCGCGCGCCGGTGGTGGTCGAGGCCGGCATGCCGCGGGTGCTGGCCCCGGGCGACCTCGGCACCTTGAGCCTGGACGTGCAGAACTTCAGCGGCAGCGCCAGCGAGTTCCGGGTGCGGGTGGACGGCGAGGGCCCGCTGCAGGTCGGCAACGGCGAGCGCCGCATCCGCCTGGAGGACGGCGCCAAGGCGACCCTGGAATTCCCGCTCGACGCGCGCCCGGGCAGCGCCGTGGCCAGGGTGCGCGTGCGCGTGGACGGCGGCGGCTACAGCGTCGACCGCCGCCACGAGCTGCCGGTGCGCCCGGCTTGGTCGGCGGTGCTGCGCGCGCAGACCCGGGTGCTGGAGGACGGCGCCACGCTGGTGCTGGACCCGGCCCTGGCCGAAGGCCTGCTGCCGGATACCGTGGACTTGCGCCTGCGTATCAGCGCGGGCCCGCCGATCCCCTACGCCAGCGCCCTGCAGGGCCTGCTCGACTACCCCTACGGCTGCGCAGAACAAACCACCAGCAAGGGGTACGCCGCGCTGCTGATGGATCCGCGCACCGCCGACCGCCTGGGCGGGCCGTCGCTGCCGGCCGAGCAGCGACGCGCGCGGGTGGAGGGCGCGATCGGGCGCCTGGTGGCGATGCAGACCGCCGGTGGCCACTTCTCGATGTGGGGCGGGGAGGGCGGCGCCGAGCCGGCGCTGACCCCGTACATCGCCGAGTTCCTGCTCGACGCGCGGGAGGCCGGCTTCGTGGTTCCGGCTGGCGCCTTGCAGAAGGCGCTGGACCGCCTGTCCGAGGACCTGCTGTCCGGCGACCCGCAGTTCTACGGGCGCGAGCACCGCGAGCACCTGCGCTTCGCTTACCGGGCCCATGCCGGCTACGTGCTGGCGCGGGTCAACCGCGCGCCGCTGGGCACGCTGCGCGCGCTGTACGACCAGGAGAAGGGACGCAGCCTCACCGGCCTGCCGCTGGTGCAGCTGGGCCTGGCGCTGGCCCTGCAGGGCGACGTCCGCCGCGGCGATGCCGCGATTGCCGACGGCTTCGCCCTGGATCCGCGCAAGCGTCCGCGCTGGACCGGCGACTACAGCAGCGCGATCCGCGACGACGCCCTGATGGTCGCGCTGCTGCACGAGCGCGACCGCGCCGACGCGAAGTTCGACGCGCGGGCGATGGAGGTGGCGCGCGCGCTGCAGGCCAGGCGCGCGGCCGACGGCAGCGGCCGCCTGTGGCTGAGCACCCAGGAGCAGATGGCGATCGCGCGCCTGGGCCGCGCCCTGCAGGCCGGCGACGGGCGCAAGGTCGCCGGGCAGTGGCGTGCTGGCGGCCAGGTGCAGGCCGTGGAACAGGCGGCGGTGTTCGCGCGCAGCCTGGACGCGGTGGCACTGGCTGCCGGCGCCCGCTTCCAGGCCGAGGGCGGCCCGTACTACGCCAGCATCGAGGTGGCCGGCGTGCCGCGCCAGGCACCGGCGGAGGAGCGCAGCGTGGCCGGCATCAGCCGCGACTGGTTCTGGCCCGATGGCCGCCGCTGGAGCGGCGGCACGCTGAAGGAGGGCCAGGTGCTGGTGGCGCGGCTGACGGTGGAAGCCGGGCAGCCCATGCCCGATGCGCTGGTCACCGACCTGCTGCCGGCCGGGCTGGAGGCGGAGAACCTCAACCTTGGCGACGCCGCGCAATGGGAAGGCATCAGCATCGAGGGCGTCGCCCTGTCCGGGCGCGCCGGCGAGGCCGACATCCGCCACGAGGAGTACCGCGACGACCGCTATGTCGCGGCGATCTCGCTGGGCGAGGGCGGACGCGCGCGGCTGTACTACCTGGTGCGCGCGGTCACCCCCGGTACCTATGCCGTGCCGCCGCCGCAGGTGGAGGACATGTACCAGCCGGCGCTGCGCGGCACCGGCGCGGCGCGCCCGGCCCAGGTCACGGTGACCCCGCCGTGACCCGGGGCATGAAAAAACCCCGCCGGAAGACGGGGTTTTTCCTTTGCCTGGAGATCCGGGCGGATCAGTCCAGCGGAGTGATGTTGGACGCCTGGGCGCCCTTGGGGCCCTGGGTGACCTCGTAGCTCACGCGCTGGCCTTCCCTCAGCGAGCGGAAGCCCTTGGCGTTGATCGCGGAAAAGTGCGCGAAGACATCCGCGCTCCCGTCTTCCGGCGAGATAAAGCCAAATCCCTTGGCGTCGTTGAACCACTTGACGGTACCGTTGGCCATGATGCTGCGTAATCCTTGCGTTTGATGGAGATGCGACTGCCGTCGCGAGCGCGAGTATGCAAATACCGGGGCCAACTGACAATCAGTTTGATCAATTAGGTTTCGCTTGTTACCGGTAACTTCGTGAATCAGCCGGCCTGCAACAGCGCCTGGATCAGCTGCGGAAGCCCGGCCGAAGCGGCCGCCACGTTCTCCAGCACTTCCTCCAGGGTGATCTCCGCCGCGTCGCCGCAGCCGGCCGCCCAGTTGGCCACGATCGCCAGGCAGGCGTACTCCAGGCCCAGCTCGCGGGCCAGCGCAGCCTCGGGCATCCCGGTCATGCCGACCAGGTCGCAACCGTCGCGGCGCATGCGGGCGATTTCCGCATTGGTCTCCAGGCGCGGCCCCTGGGTGGCGCCGTAGCAGCCGCCGTCCACGACCTCGATCCCGGCCGCGCGCGCGGCCGCCAGCACCTTGCCGCGCAGTTGCGGGCTGTAGGGCTGGCCGAAGTCCACGTGCAGCGGCTCGCCTTCGCCGTCCCAGAAGGTGGAGGCGCGGCCCCAGGTGTAGTCGATCAGCTGGTCAGGGCAGGCCAGCACGCGCGGCCCGTAGGCCTCGGTGATGCCGCCGACGGTGTTCAGCGCCAGCACCCGGCGCGCGCCGGCCTGGTGCAGGGCATGCAGGTTGGCGCGGTAGTTCACCCGGTGCGGCGGCAGCGCGTGGCCTTCGCCGTGGCGGGCGAGGAAGGCCACCCGCGCACCGCCCAGGCGGCCGATGCGGACCGGCCCGGACGGGGCGCCGTAGGGGGTTTGGAAGCTGCGCGACTCGACGTCTTCCAGGGCGGCCAGGCGGTACACGCCGGTGCCGCCGATCACGGCCAGGTCCAGCGCCACGGCTCAGTCCTTCAGCGCGTAGATGGCCGGCAGGTTGCGGCCCTGCGCGTAGTAGTCCATGCCGAAGCCGAACACGTAGCGGTCCGGCAGGTGCAGGCCGGCGTAGTCGGCGCGCACGCCCTCCACGCAGCGGTCGTGGTCCTTGACCGTCAGCGCGGCGATGCGCACGTCGGTGGCGCCCTGCTCGATGCACCAGCGGCGCACTTCCTTCAGGGTCTGGCCCTCGTCGAGGATGTCGTCGGCGATCAGCACCCGGCGGCCGTACAGCGAGGTGGCCGGGCGGTGTTTCCACACCAGCTCGCCGCCCTGGTTCTGGCCGCGGTAGCGGGTGGCATGCATGTAATCGAACTGCAGGTCCAGGCCGCGCTTGCCCAGCTCCAGGGCGAGCTGGCCGGCGAACAGCATGCCGCCGTGCATCACGGTCAGGAACACCGGGACGAAGCTGTCGCCGAGGCGGTCGGCCGGGACGTCGCCGATGTAGTCGCGGGCGATCTCGTCGGCCATGCGGGCGATGGCCGCGTCGATGGTGGGCCGGTCGACCAGCAGGTCGGACTTGGCGAGGACTTCGGAAATGATGAGCGGAGTGGACATCGGGTCAGGCTACAGGAAGGAGGGCGGTAAGTGGGCGCTCAGGCGGCGGAGGAGGGCAGGCGCGCGCGGGCGCCGGCATGGCGGGCGTCGGCCAGCAGGCCGTCCCAGCCCAGCGCGCCGCGGCCGAGCAGGCCCAGCAGCGCGGCGGTGTTGAGGGGGCGGTCGCGCACCGCCTGCAGCGATTCGGCGACCAGTTCGGGATGGCAGACCAGGACCACGTCGCAGCCGGCGTCCAGGTGCGCCAGCACGCGGGCGCGCACCCCGCCGGCGGCGTGCGCGGCGGCCATGCCGATGTCGTCGGAGAACACCACGCCGCGGAAGCCCAGTTCGCCGCGCAGGAACTGCCCGATCCAGAACGGCGAATAGCCTGCCGGGTCCGGGGCGATGGCCGGGTACTGCACGTGGGCCATCATCACCGCGTCGGCGCCGGCCTCGATCCCGGCGACGAACGGCACCAGGTCCTCGCCGCGCAGCGCCTGCAGCGGGCGCGGGTCCACCGCGTGGTCGACGTGGGTGTCCTCCAGCACGGTGCCGTGCCCGGGGAAGTGCTTGAGGGTGGCGGCCATGCCCACCGAGTGCATGCCGCGCACGTAGGCGCGGACCAGCTCGGCCACCGCTTGCGGGTCGGGGCCGAAGGCACGGTCGCCGATGGCGAGGTTGCCGCGGCCCAGGTCGGCCACCGGGGCGAAGCTCAGGTCCACGCCGCTGGCGCGGATCTCGCTGGCCATCAGCCAGGCGTGCTCCTCGGCCAGGGCCAGGGCGGCCTCGCGGTCGCGCGCGTACAGCTCGCCGATCCGCTGCAGCGGCGGCAGGTCGCTGTAACCCTCGCGGAAGCGCTGCACGCGGCCGCCTTCCTGGTCCACGCAGACCAGCTGCGGGCGCGGCGCCGCCTCGCGGATGGCGGCGGCCAGCTCGGCCACCTGCGCGCGCGAGGCGAAGTTGCGCTTGAACAGGATCACGCCGGCGACCGCATCGTGCTGCAGCCAGTCGCGCTCCTGCGCGGTCAGTTCGGTGCCGGCGACGCCGATCAACAGCATGCGGGGGACTCCAGGACGCGCGGATGCGCGTGGTGCGCATTGTCGCAGATGCGGGGCGGAGGCCGCGATCGCGGCGCGGCAGGGCTCAGCCGGCGGCCGGGCCGGCGCGCTCGGCCTCGCTCCATTGGCTGTAGGGGCGGTCGGCCAGGGCCAGGTTGTAGTAGCGCTGCAGCTCGGTGACCTCGGCGCCCAGCCAGTCCGGGCGCTGGAACGCCTCGTCCACCGCGTCCAGTTCGATCTCGGCCACCACCAGGCCGGCGTTCTCGCCCTCGAACTCGTCGATCTCCCACAGGTGGCCGCCGTGGCGCACGTAGTGCCGCTGCTTGCGCACCAGGCCGCCGACGCACAGCTCCAGCAGCTGGCGCGCGTCCTCCACCGGGACCGGGTAGTCGAACTCCAGCCGGCTCGGCCCGGACTGGGCCGACTTGATGTTGAGGAAGGCCGCCTCGCCCTCGATCCGGACCCGGATCGAGGCCTTCTGGATGCCGCCGGACAGCACGTCCAGGTCGTTGAGGTAGCCCTGGGCCATGGCCTGGGTGCGTTCCACCGACCGGCGCCAGCCGTCGCCGGCCAGCAGGAACTTGCGCTCGATCTCCACGCCCATGGCGGCCGGACTCCTTGCTGAGGGGGCGACATGATGCCAGCGGCGCCCGGCCGCTGTCCGCGGCGGCGGCATTGTCGCGGATCATGGACGCTCCGTGCCTGGTTCGTGTATTAAACCGGCTGCCCTTCCTCCTGGACCCGGGACCGCCGCATGCAGAAAGACAGCACGATCCGCCTGCTCATCGTCGACGATCGCGTGGAGGATGCGGAGGCGGTCGTGACCGCCCTGCGCAACGGCGGCATCGCGGTGCGGCCGCTGCGGCCCCAGGACCCGGCCGAGCTGGCGCAGATGGTCGCCGGGCAGCCGGTGGACCTGGTGCTGGCCAGCAATTCCACGGCCATGCCGCTGGAGCAGGTCTGCGCGCAGGTGGGCGCCAGTGGCAAGGACCTGCCGCTGCTGGCCCTGGTCGACCGGATCGACGACGCCGCGGTGCTGGCCTGCCTCGGCAACGGCGTGCGCGCCCTGGTGCTGCGCCACCGCCCCGAGCACCTGCTGGCCACGGTGCGCCGCGAATGGTCCGACCTGGAGGCGCGCCGCGGCCTGCGCCGGCTGGAGGCGCAGCTGCGCGAGACCGAGCGCCGCTGCGACGCGCTGATCGCCTCCTCGCGCGACCCGGTGGCCTACATCCACGAGGGCATGCACATCCGCGCCAACGACGCCTACCTGGAGATGTTCGGGTTCGAGTCGTTCGAGGAGGTGGAAGGCATGTCGCTGCTGGACCTGGTCGCGGCGCAGCACATCGATGCCTTCAAGCAGCTGCTCAAGGCGCTGTCGCGCGGCGAGCCGCCGCCGGCCGAATACCTGATGGAGGCGCGCCACCTCGACGGCAGCACCTTCCCGGCGAAGATGGAGTTCGCCACCGCCACCTACGAGGGCGAGCCCTGCATCCAGGTGGTGTTCCGCCGCCGCGAGGAGCTGGACCCGGAGCTGGCGCGCGAGGTCGAGGAACTGCGCCAGCGCGACCAGGTCACCGGCCTGCTCAACCGCCCCACCTTCATGCGCATGCTGGAGGACGCGGTGGCGCGTGTGGGCCGCGACGGCGGCCAGTACGGCTTCCTGCTGCTGGAGCCGGACCATTACGCGCGGCTGCTGCCGGACATCGGCCTGGACGCGGCCGACGCCTTCATCGCCGCCCTGGCCGAGCGCGTGCGCAGCGCGCTGCCACCGGAGGTGCCGGTGGCGCGCTTCGGCGAGGACAGCTTCGCCGTGCTGGTGGAGGGCAACCACGCCAGCACCCGCAACGTGGCCGAGGCGCTGCGCGACGCCATCGCCACCCACGTGGTCAGCGTCGGCACCCGCTCGGTGGCGGTGACCGCCAGCATCGGCGGCGTGCAGGTGGGCGAGAAGATCGCCAGCGTGCCGCAGATCCTGTCCAAGGCGAACCACTGCCTGCACGCGGCGGTGGAAATGGGCGGCAACAGCGTCCAGGTATTCGACCCGGGCGCGGCAGACCGCGCCGAGGAGGAACGCATCGCGCGCTGGGTCGAGCGCCTGCGCGAGGCCCTGGCCGGCGACGGCTTCGTCCTGCACTACCTGCCGGTGCTGGGCCTGCAGGGCGACAACGGCGAGCTGTACGAGGCGCACCTGCGGATCGAGGTCAACGGCGAGCTGGTGCGGCCCTCGGCCTTCGCCGCCATCGCCGAGGAGCACGGCCTGCTGGGCGAGATCGACCGCTGGGTGGTGCGCAAGGCGATCGCCACCCTGGCCGAGCGCGACCGCGCCGGCCGCAACACCCGCATCCTGGTGCGGCTGTGCCCGGACTCGTTCGCCGGCGACGCCATGGCCACCCTGATCCGCACCGAGCTGGCGATGAACGGCGTGTCCGGCGACCGCCTGTGGCTGGAGGCATCCGAGGCCAAGGTGTTCACCCACCTGCGCGACGCCCAGCAGTTCCTGTCGGCGGTGTCCTCGCTGGGCTGCCGCATGGGCCTGGAGCAGTTCGGCTCCGGCCTGGATTCCTTCCAGCTGCTGGCGCACTTCCGCCCGGCCTTCCTCAAGATCGACCCGGGCCTGACCGACGACCTGGGCAAGGGCGGCGATGCACTGGAGAAGGTGCGCGAGATCACCTCCCGCGCCCAGGCCGACGGGATGGCGACCCTGGCCGAGCAGGTCGGCGACGCGCCCACCATGAGCCAGCTGTTCACGCTGGGCGTGGACTATGTATCCGGCGGGTTCGTGGCCCCGGCGGGGCCTGAGATGAACTTCGAGTTCGGCTGACCGCGCGGCGGCGCGGCCGGCCATCCCGGTGGCAGGAGGAGCGCATGCAGCCGAACCGTTTCGAGACCCACGCCGTCGCGAACCAGCCGCCGCCGCTGGTGCCGCGCGACCTGTGGGGCGACGACCTGGCCCTGCGCGAGGCGGTGTCGCGCGGTGGCGCGGGCGCGTTCGCCCCGCGCCTGCAGGCCTATGGCGCGCTGGCCGGCGACGAGCTGTACCGCCTCGGCTTCGACGCCAACCGCGACCGCCCGCGCCTGCGCACCCATGATGCCCAGGGGCGGCGGATCGACCTGGTCGAGTTCCACCCGGCCTACCACCGGCTGATGGAGCTGGCCAAGGCGCACGGCGTGGCCGGCCTGTCCTGGCACGAACCGGTGCCCGGCGCCCACGTGGCGCGCGCGGCGCTGGCCTATCTGCACCACCAGGCCGAGGCCGGCACCAGCTGTCCGCTGACCATGACCCACGCCGCGGTACCGGTGCTGCGCCAGGCGCCGGCGCTGGAGGCATGGGCGCGCGGCGCGGCGACGCCGGCCTACGACCCGCGCGACCTGCCGATGGCGGAAAAAGCCGGGCTCACCCTGGGCATGGGCATGACCGAGAAGCAGGGCGGCTCGGACGTGCGCGGCAATGCCACCACCGCCACCCCGCTGCCAGGCGGCGATGCCTGGCAACTGGTCGGGCACAAGTGGTTCTTCTCCGCGCCGATGTCCGACGGCTTCCTGGTGCTGGCGCGGACCCCCGACGGGCTGGGCTGCTTCCTGCTGCCGCGGCGGCTGCCGGACGGGTCGAAGAACGCGTTCCGGCTGATGCGGCTGAAGGACAAGCTGGGCGACTGGTCCAATGCTTCTTCCGAAGTGGAGTTCTGCGACGCCCTGGCCTGGCCGGTGGGCGAGCCCGGGCGCGGCGTGGCCACGATCATCCCGATGGTGATGCTGACCCGGCTGGACTGCATGCTCGCCGCCGCGGCGCAGGTGCGCTGGGCGATGGCCAATGCGCTGCACCACGCCCGCCACCGGATGGCCTTCGGCCGGGTGCTGGCCGGGCATCCGCTGATGGCCAACGTGCTGGCCGACCTGGCGATCGAATCGGAGGCGGCCACCGCGTTCGCGCTGGACGTGGCCGCCACGGTGGACGCGGGGCCGGGCGATCCGCAGGCCGCGGCCTACGCCCGCGTGGCCACCGCGGTCGGCAAGTACTGGCTGTGCCGGCGCGCGCCAACGCTGGTCAACGAGGCCCAGGAATGCCTGGGCGGTGCCGGCTACGTGGAGGAATCGGTGCTGCCGCGGCTGTACCGGCAGGCACCGCTGAACTCGATCTGGGAAGGCAGCGGCAACATCCAGTGCCTGGACGTGCTGCGCGCGCTGGCGCGCGAGCCACAGGCGGCGCAGGCGCTGCGGGCCGCGCTGGAACGGGCCGCGAGCATGGACCCGGTGCTCGCCCGCCAGGCCGCGGCCATCGCCGGCCTGCTCGCGCAGCCGCGCGAGGAACTGGAGATCCGGGCGCGCCAACTGGTCGAGCGCATCGCCCTGGTGCTGCAGGGAGCGGCCCTGCACGCGGCGGGCAGTCCGGTCGCCGGGGCCTTCGTGCGCAGCCGCCTGGACGGCGCCCACGGCCTGGCCATGGGCACGCTGCCGCCCGGCATCGACTTCGCCGCGGTGATGGAGCGGGCGCTGCCGTAGCGCCCGCGGCTCAATCCAGGAACTGCAGCTTCGCCAGCTCGGCGTACAGCCCGCCCTGGGCCAGCAGCTGCTCGTGGGTGCCCTCGGCCACGATCCGGCCCTGGTCCATGACCACGATGCGGTCGGCGCGCAGCACGGTGGCCAGGCGGTGGGCGACCACCAGGGTGGTGCGGCCGCGCATCAGGTTCTCCAGCGCATGCTGCACCGCGCGCTCGCTCTGCGCGTCCAGCGCGCTGGTGGCCTCGTCCAGCAGCAGCACCGGCGCGTCCTTGAGCAGGGCGCGGGCGATGGCCACGCGCTGCTGCTGGCCGCCGGACAGGCGCGCGCCGCGCTCGCCCAGCTCGCTGGCATAGCCGCGGGGCAGGGCGGAGATGAAGCCGTCGGCCTCGGCCGCCGCCGCCGCCGCGCGCACTTCCTCGTCGCTGGCCTCCAGCCGGCCGTAGCGGATGTTGTCCATCGCGCTGGCGGCGAACAGCACCGGCTGCTGCGCCACCAGTGCCACCTGCGCGCGCAGGTCGGCCGGGTCGAGTTCGCGCAGGTCGATGCCATCCAGCAGCACGCGCCCGGACTGCGGGTCGTGGAAGCGGAGCAGCAGCGACAGCACCGTGCTCTTGCCGGCGCCCGAGGGGCCGACCAGGGCCACGGTCTCGCCCGGGTGCACTTCCAGGTCGAAGCCATCCAGCGCCGGGGCGTCGGCCCGTTCCGGATAGTGGAAGCGCACGCCCTCGAAGCGGATCGCGCCGCGCACCGGCCGCGGCAGCGGGCGCGGCTGCGCCGGCGCGGCGATCGCCGGCTGTTCGTTGAGCAGCTCGGAAATGCGGCCCATGCCGCCGGCCGCGCGCTGCAGCTCGTTCCATACCTCGGCCAGGGCGCCGACCGAGCCGCCGCCGATCAGCGCGTACAGCACGAACTGGCCCAGGGTGCCGGCGCTCATGGTGCCGGCGACCACGTCGTGCGCACCGGACCACAGCACCAGCACGATCGCGCCGAACACCAGGACGATGGCCACCGCGGTCACCAGCGACTGCGCGGCGATGCGCCGCCGCGCGGTGGCCACCGCGACCCGCAGCGCCTCGCCGAAGCGGGCGCGTTCGTAGGGCTCGCGCGCGTAGGCCTGGACCGTGCGCACCGCACCCAGGCTCTCGGCGGCCAGGGCGTTGGCGTCGGCGACCCGGTCCTGGCTGGCGCGGGAGGCCTTCTCCAGCCGGCGTGCGCCGAGCACGATCGGCAGCACCGACAGCGGGATGCCCACCAGCGAGTAGGCCGCCAGCCGCGGGCTGGTGACGAACAGCATGACCAGGCTGCCGACCACGGTGACGCTGCTGCGCAGGGCCACCGACATGGTGGTGCCGATCACGCTGCGCAGCAGCTCGGCGTCGGCGGACAGGCGCGAGACCAGCTCGCCGCTGCGGCTGCGGTCGTGGAAGGCCGGGTCCAGCCCGACCAGGTGCGCGTACAGCCGCTCGCGCAGGTCGGCCACCACCTTCTCGCCCAGTAGGGACACGAAGAAGAAGCGCGCGGCGGTGGCCAGCGCCAGCACCACGGCCACCGCGAACAGCACGGCGAAGGCCTGGTTGATCATGGCGCCGCCGCCGAAGCCGCGGTCGATCATGTAGCGCACCGCCACCGGCAGGCTCAGGGTGGCGCTGGAGGACAGCGCCAGCGCCGCCAGCCAGGCCGCGAACAGGCCGCGGTGGCGGGCCACGAATGGCCACAGCGTGCGCAGGCTGCCGATCCGTTGCAGGCGGCTGCCATCCTTTGGGGTCTTTTCGCTCACGGGTTGCTTCCGGGAATGGCGACGCGCACGCGGTCGCGGGTGGCGTCGCGCAGGCGCGCGCGCAGGGGCTCGGCTTGGGTTGCCGGCAGGCGCAGGCCCAGGCGCGCGCCGTCGGCCACGAAGGCCTCGGAGGTCTTTTCGGCCGCGTGCGCCGCCAGTGCGGCATGGACCGTGCCCAGCGCATCGAACGGGCACTCCAGTTCCAGCTCGACCATTTCCACCAGCGGCTCGCGCCTGGCCAGGCGCAGGCACTCGGCCGCCGCGCCGCCGTAGGCGCGGACCAGTCCGCCGGCGCCGAGCTTGATCCCGCCGAACCAGCGGGTCACCACCACCGCCACGCGGTCGTAGCCCTGGCCGTCGATCGCGGCCAGGATCGGGCGGCCGGCGGTCCCGGCCGGTTCGCCGTCGTCGCTGGATCGGTAGTCCTGGCCGATGCGGTAGGCCCAGCAGTTGTGGGTGGCATCGGCGTGGGACACGGAGGCCACGAACTCCAGTGCCTGCTCCGGGGTGGCCACGGGCGCGGCATTGGCCAGGAACCGGCTGTGCTTGACCTCGAGCAGGTGGCTGGCGGGCGCGGCGAGGGTATCGGTCATCGCCGCCATTCTAACCGGCGCGTGTGCACGCGCCGGTCGCACTCACGGCGCCTGTTCGAGCAACGGCCGCAGGTCCTCGGGCACTTCCAGCTGCGGGTGCTCGCGCACGAACCATTGCAGGCTCGCGCGTGCGCCTTCGATGTCGCCGTCGGCCTGCAGCCCGCGGATCCACTCCAGCCATTCCTGCGGATCGGCCAGGGCCATGGCCACCGGCGGTGGCCCGTCCTCGATCGCGGCCGCGGATACCGGCGCCGATGCCGGAGGCGGTGGCGGGGCGGCGATCGCCTGCCGCGGCGCCATCGCAGG